>DGGQ01000014.1 GCA_002392275.1 Treponema sp. UBA3870 | reverse complement strand
CCTGATGGACTTCTGCATCGGGACCCCAATGTTCATGCTGCTCGGATTCGGCCTGATGATGAGCGAGAACTATTTCTTCGGGCTGATTGGAAGACCCGACATGCAGCTGTTCACAAAATTCGCAGAACTTGACTGGTCCAGCTTCGTTTTCAACCTTGTGTTCTGCGCGACAGCGGCGACAATCGTTTCAGGCTCCATGGCCGAACGCACAAAGTTCAGCGCGTACTGCATCTACTCCGCAATAATCAGCGCGGTCGTATATCCGATTGAGGCTGGATGGGTATGGAATCCACAGGGATGGCTGGTGAAGCTTGGTTTCGTTGATTTCGCAGGCGGAGCGGCAATCCATTCTGTCGGTGGAACAGCCGCACTGATTGGGGCAATCTTCCTTGGACCAAGGATTGGAAAATATGACCGCGACAAGAACGGAAAGGTGACAAAGGTTCACGCAATCCCCGGACACTCTCTCACCCTTGGCGCACTCGGAACCTTCATACTCTGGTTCGGATGGTACGGATTCAACGGAGCCGCATGTGTCCAGCTTGAGGGAGTCGGAGGACTTGCAGCCGTATTCACAACAACCACAATCGCACCCGCGCTCGCATGCTGCACCACAATGATTTTCACATGGATTAAAAACGGAAAGCCGGATGTCTCCATGACGCTCAACGCCGCCCTCGCCGGACTTGTGGCAATCACACCGACATGCGCAACTGTTGACGCGCTAGGGGCAAGCATAATTGGAATCGTATCTGGATTTGTTGTCGTCCTCGTTGTCGAATTCCTTGACATGAAGCTCCACATCGACGACCCGGTTGGTGCTGTTGCAGTCCATCTTGCAAACGGAATCTGGGGAACTGTTAGCGACGGTCTTTTCAATGTCGAGAGCGGACTTTTCTATGGCGGAGGAGCCGGACATCTTGGAGTCCAGATAATTGGCGAAGTCTCTATACTTGCATGGACTACCGTGTGCATGATTATCACGTTCGCCCTGATCAAGAAGTTCCACGGACTTAGGGCAAGCAAAGAGGAAGAGATTGTTGGTCTCGACAAGCTGGAGCACGGAATCGATTCAAGCTACGCGGGATTCATAATGGCCCCACAGGTTTTGGGCGGCCCACAGACAGAGGTTCCTGTTGAGAAGGCGGTCCCGGTCACAAAGGGCACTTCCAAGCCGAACGCAAAATTCCACCAGGTGACAATCATCACGCGCCAGAGCAAGTTCAACGAGCTAAAGTCAGCCATGAACGACATCAACGTTACGGGAATGACGGTCACAAACGTAATGGGATGCGGAGTCCAGCACGGCAAGACTGAGAAGTACCGTGGCGTAGAGATGGACATGACAGTTCTTCCAAAAATCAAGGTGGACATTGTTGTAAGCGAGGTCCCTGTCGATTTGGTTGTGACGGCGGCAAAGGAAGTTCTCTACACCGGAAACATAGGCGACGGAAAGATTTTTGTCTACGATGTTGAAAATGTTGTAAAGGTACGCACCGGAGAAGAAGGCTACGAAGCTCTACAGGACTAGCGGGCGGCCACAAAAAAATATTGAACGTCAAGGCGGTTTCCTTAATCGGGGACCGCTTTTTCTTTGCGCAGACTCTAGCATATTTGGCAAATCTTGTTTAGAATCCTCGTATGGGTGGAATGTTTTGGGAGCTTGTCGTCGATGAGCTTGAGTATCAGGACAAACCGCGTAAATGGCTTGCGGCGGAAGTAGGGATTGAAGTTTCCACAATCGGAATGGGACTTAGGCATAAAAGCGTCCCGCAGATTGATTTGGCAATCAAAATCGCAAAGGCCCTCCATGTTCCTGTCGAATATCTTGTTACGGGAAAATATCCTCACCAGAAACACACGCACCAGGATGAGGATTACCACAAGTACCACAAATATTCCCGCCTGATTGAGCATCTTGATTCGCTCCCGGAATCACGACGGATTCCAATAATCAACATGATAGAGGAGATGGACAGGCAGATGAAAAATGAAAAAAAATAGGCGACGGAACTTTTTCAAATTCCACCGCCACATTATCTGTACTGGCACCGGTTTATGCCACTGGCACCAACATGTGCTTACTAGCGCACATTCACATCGCCAATAAAGAAGGTCTGCTTCACATCATCCAGCTGCAAAGTCATAACCTGCTTCTCCTGGTTGGGGCGACCGAAGTTTGTGTAGACCTCCGCCTGGACAATGACCGGCTGCAAAAGTTTCTGCTGGTGGCTTCCATAGTAGTTGCACTCAATCTTGTACTTTCCCCCGGGGGCAAGCTTCAGGCAGAACTCCTCTGGACCATATCCCTGTGTAAAGTCGCGTGACATTCTTCCACCGAGAACAGTCTCCTTGTGTCCGTAATAGCATTTCTCGCCGTTCGGATCCGTGACCCACAAATCGATGTCGCAGTCATCCGTGTTCCATGTCAGAACAATCCTCAGGTCCACATCAAAATTTTCCATCAGCTTTCTGTCAATAGCGGATGTGTCCAGACGCACGCCCGGCTTTTGCATACACCTTGCGATAATCGAGTTCATGTCGTTCAACGCGGTCTGCTGGATTTCCGAATAGCGGGAGTCCCATCTGTTTGATGCGATATGCCACAAAGCGTCAACCGCATTCTGGTACTCACCGTTTTTCTCGTACGCCATGGCAAGGTCGCGGTAGAACTGTGGAACCCCTTCCCTAAGTTTTGTCAACTTCTTGAACACACGGATTGCCACGGCATATTGCCCATGCTCGACAAGTTTGTTTCCAAGGGCGCGAAGCACGTCCGTATTTTCCAGATTCATCTCCGCAAGGTTTGAAAGAATCCTGATTCCGTAGTCCAGAAGATTTTCCTCAACAAAATAGTCGGAAACCTCCATGAAGAATGCCGGCGACGCACCGTAAGATTTTTTCAGCTCCAGATATTTTTCGTACATCTGTTTTTTGGGGGTCTTTTTCAAAACTGAAATATAGTCGGACCGGGAGCTCCATGCCTGCAATGTGACTGTCGCGGACGAAGAACCACGCTTCACCTCAGACATTCCCTTTGCCTCGTCAGCATAGTCCACCGATTCGGAGTCCGCCATCATCAGCTCATACTCAACATCCTCTTCCCACGCAAAATCCTCAACAGCCTCCGACGCTCTCATGGATGCTGTAGCGTTCGGCACACTTTCAGAAAAACCGGAGCCAGCGAACCTAAACTCGGTGGCTGAAGTTCTTGGTCTACCGATTCCATCGTCACCCTTTTTTTTCTGGACCTCCTTCTTAAAATCCTCCGGCTTCTTTTTCCACCACTTTTTAAATTCCTCGAACTTGGTGTATACCTCCTGGGGGATTCCATAGTCCGTGGTTTTTGATGTTGACTGGCTGGAAACAATTCTGTCATACTCGGCCTTCAAATCCTCCGGCGGCTCGATTCCATAGCGGACATAATCCTGCACGGAATCAAGGACGATAAGCGAAGTGTCCTTTGTGACAATTGTATATTTTTTTGCAAGGCGCATTATCTCGTCGCGGTTCAGGTCGTAGTCCATATCAAGCTCGGCAATTTTCTGCATAGCCCAGAGACGAGACACCTTTTCCGATTCAACAACATTCTGTGAGGGAATGCACGAGACAACTGTCTCAACAATCTGCTCCACACGACCGTTGCGGCCCAAAGAGATTTTCACTCTTCCGGTTTTGCTTTTGAGGATGCCAGCGACAGAAACTCCACCGTCAACGATTGTTCCCACGGCGGGATACACCTCCTCCATTCCACGGTCGTACTCGACATCCACAACACGGAGCGGGCTTTCAAAAATTTTACTTGCGGCAGTCCCTGTGTCCATTTCGTTCAGGTTGATGTAGATTCCGTCATTGATTCCCGCAATCTTTTTCATTGTGCCAAAACTTGCGGACAGAGACGAGACAATCGTGCTGACCCTTCCGTAGTGTCTGCCCGAAGAATAATTTGACATGCTTCCCCAGTTGTCGATTCCGTCGGAAAAAAGCAGGACCTCGTTTCCAAAATAGTTTGCGACAACATCAAGATTTGTGGCCCCGTCAAAATTGAGCGCACGGATTTTTGATTCCGCGTCCCTCGCGTTTTTTCCAAAATCAATTTCAAAACTGTCCACAACAGAATTCGCGAAAGTCACGAATTTGATTTTTGGATTTCCAAGAGCTGCGGAATATTTTTTCAGGAAGTCAATCTCCTTTTCAATGTCGCGATTTTTTGCGGAATTGGAAACATCAAAAAGGACGGTGACATTGCGCGTGTCCGGTCTCACAGTGCCAGATCTTGACACCCCGGCATCCTGATAGAAATAAAAATATGTGTCCCTTCCCTGCGTCTGGATATAGACCTTCTGCGGGGTGCTGGAACCTTTCACTTCCTTTTCGACGGTCACCTGGATGTGGCGCACACCGTTTGCGGAAATTGGATACACACGTGTCTTGAAATTGTTTCCGGCTGTCATCTCCACAAGAGCTGGGTCAACATTGCGGCGGACGACATCCTCAAAAACCTGGCGGCCCTTCTCCTTTTCAATGGCGACACCCGGCCTCATCACACCGTTTATGTCCAGAGCGTATCCTGCGACAGACTCTCCATCCTCAAGGGGAAACTCAAACTCCCCTTCAAGCACACGGCTGGTGCGGTTTTCAATCATGTACTCTATTGTTGTGGACGAATAGTTTCCGACAATCTCCGTCTTCCTGCTGATTTCATAGACGCTGAGAGCATTCCTGTCGCTGGAATTCTTTGACTCGATTTTGACCGCCCTGGTAATTGCCTGCGCAAAACATGAAGCGGCCATCATAAACGAAAATATAGAAACAAAAATCTTTTTCATAGCAAAAACGTCTCCTCAGTTAAACAAACAATGACCGGGAAATTAGGTTTCACTAAAAATATTTAACCTCCAGTGATGAAGTCTGGTGCGCCTCGTCCACATGCAGGATTGCGTATCCAGATTTTTCAAGGAAGCCCGGAATATTGCGCTCGACAAATTTTCCGAAGTCCGTGGTCCTGTTCTGGTGGGTGTGTCCGTCGATGAAAAACTGCACGCCCGTCCTTGCACAGAGGGAAATCAGAAGGTTCCTCTCCTCGGTGTTCTGCATTGTGAAATAAAGGAAGTCGTCCGCAAAAACCGGGACATGGCTGAAAACAAATTTTCTTTTTGGATCCGAAGTCATCGCGGCCCTCAAAGTATCATACTGATAGCCGCCCAGGGTTCCGCTCGCCGAGTCGATAAAGTACCAGCTGAAATTGCTTGTCTCAAATTTATAGAAGGAAGTTCCGGGGGAGCAATATTTTGACCACTGGTCCCATCCGCTGTTGTAGAGGTCGTGGTTCCCGACAACGTTGTACATAATTATTCCATTCGGAGCCTTGCTGGTTCTTATTCCGAGAAGCCTGTCCTCGATTGTCTCCTTGAACCTCCTGAACTCATCCTCGCGTCCATGGTCGGCCACATCCCCAAGGCAGACCGCGAAAGCCACTTTGTCAACAATCCGTGAGCCAGGCGCACCCTCTGTAATTTTTGCAAACCAGTCGTCCTCACGGCGCGGTCCGTTTTTTCCCTTGTTCTCGTTTCCAAAATGCACGTCGGTGATTATCAGAACATCGTACGCCTCTTTTTCGGTGGGGACAAGACTTGAAAGCTCGGAAGGGAGAATCCTCAATCCTGTGGCGCGGGTCTCGACATTCATCCGCCTGTAGAAGGCCTGCTCCAGTCCATACTCCTCAAGACTGCATGAGGGAGCCAAAAACAGAATCGAAAGGCAGGACACAAAAAATCCCGCAAATTTTTTTACAGACATTCTAGAACCTCCATTTCGCGCTGATGTTTCCACCAAGATTGTTGAAGTTCGCGCTCAGTGTAAAGAAATCAACAAACTGTGCCTTCGCCGATATCGAGAGAGTCAGATGCTCGTTGCACTGGTATCCAAGCCCCAGCCGGACGATTGGAGCAAAAAACAAAAAATATCGGTAGATGTCGTATGACGAGAGGGAAAAATCCACATAGAGCCAGTCGAGCGGATGGAAATTTGTTTCAAGGCTGAACGCTGGACAGTGGCTGTCAAACCAAGAGCAGCTCGTTCCCTCCAGTTCCCAGATGTGTGTCTTCTTCAGCTGGAAAAGTCCGGTGAATTTTAGATTGAACCAATCCACAGGCGAATACGAAAGATAGATTCCGGGAAGGAAATCGTATTCATAATAGCTCTGGTAGTACCAGTTGAAATGGTTTATCAAAATCAGGCCGGCGTTCAGTTTTCCCCAGAAGGTCGGCGCATAGACAGTCTCGATTGTGCAGTTGATTTCCTTTGGCGAAAAATCAAAACCAGTGCGGCCCACAATCTCGTTCATGTCCATCTGGATTGTCGCCCCACCAGACAGAGTATATATAGAAAAGTTTTGATAGTTGTTTGCCGTAGCCGACAAAGTTAGCGACCATTCTGGATTTGTGCTGATCCAGTTCACAGCGGGGGCCTTTGTTTTTTCACCATTTTCCGCCTGCTCGGAATAGGATGCGCCACAAAAGAACAGAAGCAGAAAAAGCGGAACAATTTTTTTACAGAACAACATAAATCAATCTCCATTCCAGTTGTTCCAGTCTAACAAAATTTGACGAAAAAATCTATAGCGCACAGGACAAACGCCATAGTCACAAAAGAAAAAGCAGGCCAACAAAAAAACTGATTTGCGAAATGGAGTTGGTAATCTGCTCAACCCAGTTTGCCCGCAGGTCGCTGCTGTCCAGAAGGACAACGAACGAGCACATCAACGCCATTCCGGTCAGACCGATTATGAAAAAAACAATCTGCGGAAAAAGGATTGCCCGGTGAAAAATCGTGGGAAAATCAACTGAACCAAAGCCCACAGCGAACGAGACAATCATAATCAAAAATCCAATCGGCATTGCGATACGCATCTGGATGAAAAGCGGCCAGACATTTTTCTTTTTAACCACGACCAAAATTTTCCAGAAAACTTTTATTGCGCCGGAGACAAGACAGATTGCCGCGCCCAAAACAAAAAGTGGCGAACGGATTATCCTGCCGGCGACGACACAGCTGAGACCAAAAAAAATCACCGGAACAAAATCAACAATGCAAAGCAGGAGACTAAAATTTTCCGGCACACGGTCCTTTGTAATTCTGTTTCCCGAAGAACTACTCATACCTTGCCCTTTCCCCTCCAATAAGTTTTGGACGCGAATATGCAGCGACAAGCGATGCCGCACCAATAGTTTTTTGCGAAGGATGGATTGGGACGGCAACATCCCTGAGGTGCATTCCAATCAAGGTCCCGCCAATATCCAGACCCGCGCTCGCCCTGACATGCTCAACAACTACAGGCCTTTTGAAACCATTGTACGCAGCCGTGGCAAAGGAGCCTCCCCCGTGCAGCCATGGAACGACGGACACGACATCAAGACCATATTCCTCCGCGCACTCCTCCTCGACGACAAGCGCACGGTTAAGATGCTCGCAGCACTGGCACGCAAGATAGATTTTTTTTCTGGAAAGAATTTTATGCGCGGCTGTGAAAATTGTTTTACCAATCTCCTCGCTTGAGTTTTTGCCAATCACTCCGCCGGCAACCTCGCTCGATGAACATCCAATCACAAAAATTGAATCCTGTTTCTGCGGATGCGCATCAAGAATTGATTTGATGGCACTCTGCACCTGCACCGCAATTTCCTTGAACTCCATACGCGACTCCAATTTTGGCAACTATTGTTTACATTCCGCCCTGATTTTGGGCAACAAATCTTAATTGACTAATAATAGCTTTTTCCTTATAAATATTCTATAAGGTGGCATTAATTTAAGAATAAAATTAAGGAGGAAAATTTTATGATGCTAGACATACGGAACTACACAAAGATTTACGGACAGGGGAAAAAGGCCTGCGACAACGTGAATCTCCAGATTGAGGCCGGCGACATTTTTGGATTCATCGGACACAACGGAGCTGGAAAAAGCACAACAATAAAAGCCGTGGTCGGTGTCCTTGATTTTAGTGATGGTGAAATTTTTATAGACGGACATTCCGTAAAAAAAGAACCCATCGCCTGCAAGGAGATAACCGCATACATTCCAGACAATCCAGATTTGTACGAGCATCTTACCGGAATACAGTACCTGAATTTTATTGCCGACGTTTTCAAAGTGTCCAAGGCAGAACGTGAGGACAGAATCAAAAAATATGCCGACATGTTTGAAATCACCTCATCCCTTGGCGACATGATTTCCTCCTACTCGCATGGAATGAAGCAGAAGGTCGCGATAATCTCCGCTCTGATTCACCAGCCAAAACTCATGGTGCTTGACGAGCCATTTGTTGGACTGGATCCCAAAGCCGCCCTCACCCTCAAAAATATTATGAAGGAAATCTGCGCAAACGGTGGAGCCATTTTCTTTTCAACGCACGTCCTTGAGGTTGCCCAGAAACTTTGCAACAAGATTGCAATCATCAAGGCTGGAAAAATTGTCGCGAGCGGAAAAATGGACGACCTGATTGGAGACAAATCCCTGGAGGAAGTTTTCATGGAGGTGGTCGAAGATGTCAAATAATGTTCTATTAAAAACACTGCTCCTTTCAACCAGCTCGATAAACCAGATTAAGTACGAGACGGACAAAAAGAAGCGCGGGAAGGTTGTCGGACAGCTTGTCGGAAAATTGATTCTCTACGCTATGTTCCTTGGATTCTGTCTGATTATCGCGTTTGGACTTGGAGGCTGGGGATTCGGGAAATCAATTCCTGCTTTCTGCGTGACGGCACTTTCGCTCATGGAATTTGTTTTCTGCCTTCTGAAGACCAACGGATTCATTTTCGCGTTCAGCGACTACGACATGGTTATGGCCCTGCCGTTCTCCGTAAAAAAAATTGTCGCCTCCAGATTTCTCTACATGTACATAAAAAATCTTCCGTGGGTCCTGATTATATCCCTCCCGATGATGATTGGCTACGGAGTTTTTGTAAAACCATTTTTCACGGTCTACATAGTCTGGACACTTTTTTCATTTCTGATTCCGATGATTCCGATGGTCCTTGCGACTGTGATTGGAACACTGATTGCGGCTGTCGGCTCAGGATTCAGGCACAAGAACATTGTCCAGATAATTCTGACATTCGCGCTCGTGCTTTTCTTTTTCTCCCTCAGATTTATAATCGACGACGTACTCTCAAACAACAAAATCGCTCAAACCATGTCCGGCATTTCGGATTCGATGGACAAAATCAAAAGCATCTACCGTCCCGCGCTCTGGTTTGAAAAATCCATTACGGAGCTGAACGTTCTCCACATGCTGCTCTTTGTGGCAAGCGCGGTCGTTGTTTTTGAGCTGGCATTTTTTATCATCAGCAAATTCTACAGGCAGATAAACTCACGCCTCATGGTCGGCGCGGCAAGAAAAAATTACAGGCTGAAGGGTCTGAAACGCAAGTCCGTCCTGAGTTCCATTGTGTTCAAGGAATTCAAACATTTTGTCAGTTCCACAAACTACATCGTGAACCAGAGCATTGGAATTGTTCTGTGCGTGATTTTCTGTGTGCTCTCGCTGATTCTTGGTCTTGAAAAAATCCTGATGTTCTTTACAAAGGGACACTATGTTGACCTGCGGATTATTCTGCCGGCGGTTCCCGCGCTTGTGTTTTTCTTCGTCGGGATGTCAACGACAACAACCATTTCATACTCGCTGGAGGGAAAGAACTACTGGATTGTCCAGAGCCTTCCTCTTTCGTTCCGCACTTTGATAAACGGGAAAATGCTTTTCAACCTGTACCTCACACTTCCAATCTCCATCCTGGGAAACCTGATTCTTGCAATCCAGGCAAAGGGAAATCCGCTAGAGGTCGCGCTGTGTATTGTATGCGGAATCATCCAGTGTCTCTACTGCACTTCATGGGGCATGCTGCTCGGACTCCTTCTTCCAAAGATGGAATGGAAGGTTGATATTGAGGTCATAAAAAATTCCGCGTCCCAGGTGATTTACATGGTTCCGAACATGCTAATAACTCTGGCCATTGGCGTTGTGTCGGTCATACTCGGACTGAACTTTGGTCCCGTTGTTCCGATTGTTGCGGCGACTTTGTTCTACGCGCTCTTCGCGGGGATTACATACATCTTTGTGCTGCTGAAAACAAAATCTCCAAGGGCCGAATGAGTAAAGGGCATCCCTAAAAAAAGGAAAACCTAAAAACAAATTGGCAAAAAAAAAGACCGTCCTAAAAAATGGGGCGGTCTCTTTCATTTTGATTTAAATCCTGTGCGCTAGTCCCTGAACATGCTCTCAATCAGGTCGGAATATTTTTCATAAATCCTGTGGCGAATCATCTCCTGCTTTGCGGAAAGCTCGTCCCCAACCGCAAAACTTTTTGGCACAAGGACAAACCTATTGATTTTTTCGCAAGGCCTGAACCCCTTTTCCTGTGAAATGGATGCCTCGATTTCAGTCTCAAACAGTTTCTGAATCTCCGGGTCCGCCAGAGCCTTTTCATAGTCATCAACCGAGACTCCCCTTTCGACCGCATAGTCGCTCACCGTATCCTTGTTCGGGACAATCACGACACCAAGATACCGTTTGTCCTGACCGACAACCATGGCACTTTCGATGTACGGACTTGCCGCAAGCCCCCTCTCGACAATGGCAGGCTCTATGTTTTCTCCCCCAAGCAGAACGATTGTGTCCTTCGCCCGCCCGGTGATTTTGAGCTCGTTGTCAAAAGTCCTGATGCCAAGGTCTCCGGTGTTGAACCATCCGTCCTTGTCAATCACCATGTCGGTAAGGTCCTGCCTCTTGTAGTAGCCCTTCATCAGCTGGTCTCCGCGCACAAAAATGAGTCCCTGCCGTCCAGGCGGAAGCGGTTTGTCATTCACTGGAACACCATGCTTTTCCTCCAGAATCTTGACCTCCCAGCTCGGGAAGATTGCGCCAACACATCCAGGTCTAGGCTCCTTATAATATCTGAACGAAACAACAGGCGTTGTCTCCGAAAGTCCGTAGCCCTCAAGAAGATTCAGTCCAACCGCACGGTAGAAATCGTCAATCTCCTTCTGCAGCGCGCCTCCACCAGAAATTGCGATTGAAAGCCTGCCTCCAAATTTTGCCCGAAGTTTTTTGAACACAAGCGCGTCACCAAGTTTGTGCCACGGATAAAGAACGATGAACGGAAAAAATCCTGCAAGCCCGTCAAGAAATCTGTTACGCTTTTTCAGGCGGCACACATGTCCCTGGACCCTGTCACGGTTGTTCGCGTAATGTATTCCAACGCCAAGAAAAAATTTATAGAGCTTAAGAGCGATCCCGCCCTTTTTGTTCATTGCACGGTTCACGCCCTTCGCGAGCGCCTCCCACAGACGAGGGACACCGCACATCCACTGCGGACGGATTTCTGCCATATCGGAAAGCATGACCGACGCAACAGGTTTTGAATATGCGAGGCCGCACCCAAGTTGAAGCGCTACATACTGAATCAGCCTTTCAAAAACATGCCAGACAGGAAGAACGGAAAGCCACCAGTCCCCGGGTTTTGCCGGCATGAACGTGGGCACACAGGAAAGATGGGTAATATAGTTTTTGTGGGTGAGCATGACACCCTTTGGAGTCCCTGTCGTTCCTGAAGTAAAAATCATTGTCAAAGTTTCATCTGGAGCGGTCTTTTCCATCTCGGACTCTATTTCCGCTTTTTTTCCATCCCTGTCGCTTTCGTAAATCTTTTTTCCGACATCAAGGATTTCCTCAAAGGTCCTTATGTCCAGCCTTGAGGATTTTAGTTCCTCCTTCTCGGAATCCGTCGGGGAATCAAACAGAATTGCGCACCTCAAAAGTGGAACCTCGTCCTCCTTTTCGGTAATCTTTTTCAACTGCCTTGCGTTCTCAAAAATACCAACCTCGCAGTCGGCGTATGAGACAATGAAGCGCACCTCGTTTCCCATGGAGTCGCACCCACGCGGTACATCGGCGGCCCCAAGACAGACAAGCGCGTAATCTGAAACAAGCCATTCACGTCGGTTGTCAGAAATCAACGCAACATTGGAGCCACGGTGGACTCCGACAGTCTTCAATCCCAGTGCAAATTCCATTACGCTCTCATAGACCTGCGAATAAGTGTAGTAGCGGAATTTTCCGTCGGGACCCTTCGCAGCCTGTAGATTTAAATCGGAGTACCTCTCGCAGCGGTCCTTAATCAGCAGGGCCATGTTTCTGGGCAGAGTTTTGTCCATAGGAAATTTAGTCTTAGGCATCTTACCTTCCCGTCAAAAAAAATTATATCTCCCCATAATTTTCAATACTACCACCATTTTCTATCGGCGACAAGGAATTTCACCGGCCTTCGATCAGTTAAATCTTCTGTCCTCAATCCGCCTAGTCTTTTTTTCGCTCCTCGGAAGCTCGCCGAGTCCGACAACCTCGACCTTCGGTGTCATGTTGTATTTCTGCTTGAAAATGTACTGCACGCCAAGGGCAACCTCCACGCGGTCAACTCCCATCTCGACCTCAACCATGACGGTCATCTGGTCGCGCCCCTCGACATGCTCAATCACCGCACGGTATTCGCTCGAAGTCCCCGGAACGGACTTGATTACATCCTCGATTGTGCTCGGGAAGATTATGTTCCCCTTGACCTTCACCATGTCGTCGCTGCGTCCAAGAATCTGCGTAATTCTCGGCCAGCTTTTTCCACACGGACATTTTTCGGTGACAAACGCCGCAAGGTCATGTGTGCGGAAACGGAACAAAGGTGCGCCCTCCTTGACAAGAGTTGTCAGAGTGATTTCCCCAATCTCGCCATCGGGAACAGGAAGTCCTGTCTCTGGATCCAGAATCTCCACGTAAACATAGTCATCAAAAATATGGATTCCCTTGTCGGATTTTTCACAGTTGATTCCTATTCCAGGTCCATAACATTCTGTAAGTCCATAGATGTCGTAAAGCTCGATTCCAAGAA
>DGGQ01000166.1 GCA_002392275.1 Treponema sp. UBA3870 | reverse complement strand
TCTGCGCCGCGGAGGTTTTGACAAAACTGACGGAGCTGCTTATCTCGTCCGCGCCTTTTGAGATTTGAGTGATGTTTCCCGCGATGTTTGCTGTGATTGTGCTCAGCTCGTCCATTTCTGACGCAACCTGCTTTCCGCTCGACAGCATCTCCTGGGAATTGTTTTTTACGTTGGCGGTGCTTTCGTCTATCGTGCGCATGGCATCAAGAACCTGCGAGCTTCCTTCCTCCTGTTCCCTCATGGCGTTCAGAATGATTTCCTCCTGGTCCTTTACGGTCTCGGTCAGCGAAAGAATCTCATTGAACTGTTCCTGCACGGACTTGTTGCTTTCGGCGACGCTCTTTATGATTTCGTTCAGTCCCTTCAGGCTTGCGCCAATCTTTTTTCCCTGCGAGTTGCTCTGCTCGGCGAGCTTTCGAATTTCATCAGCAACGACAGCGAATCCACGTCCTGACTCACCAGCATGGGCCGCTTCGATTGCCGCGTTCATTGCAAGGAGGTTTGTCTGGCTGGCTATGTTCTGTATGACCGAAGATGCCTCCATAAGTCCCGACGATTCCGAGAGAACCTTGTCCGACATGTTTACGGCGGTTCCGACTTTCTTGAATCCCGTGTTGGACGCTTCCTCCAGCTGGCGGACCGTACCGGAATTTTTTTCAAGGATACGGCCCACGTTCTGGACGTTGGACACCATCTGCCGGACTGCGGCTGAACTTTCCTCAACACTTGCGGACTGGTTTTCAATGCTGCTGTTCAGATTTTGTATGTTGCGGAGAATTTCCCTTGTCGCAGCGTTGGCCTCTTCAACCCCGGACGACTGGCTGGACATTTCCTGCTGAACATCACCAAGGTTTGTTATAATCTGCTGCACGGATTCCGCCGTTTTGTCCATGTTCTGGTTCAGGTCGGACGCAAGTGATGTGCTGGTGGACACGTTTTCCTTGACCTGGTTCAGAAGCTGCTTGGTGGAGTCGTAGGATTCGTTCAGCTGGTTCACCAGAAGCCCGAATTCGTCACGGCTGATTACATCCAGCGATTTTCCGCCGTAGTTTTTTTCCGCAAGGTTCGAGGCGAACATGGAGATTTCGCTAAGGCGTTTCATAAATCCCCTCATCAGCATGAATATGGAGAAGACCGTGAACGCAAGTGAGATGATAATCAGAAAGGCGAGCTTTCCGTTCAATGCTCCGATGTGCGCCTTTGTGTTGTCCATCAGTATGTCCCTCATCCCAATCATCGGAACCGAAAGACAGATGGCCAGTGACGTGCATGCGAGCAGTGCCACAAGAGTGTTCCTTGCAAGCAGACCGAACGACATGAATTCCTTCCTGAACGGCACGAACGCAATCCAGGCCTCGAAGCTTTCAATCCAGAGTATGTAGAATGTAATCGCAAGCAGGACGTTGACCCCGAATCCCATGAACACGCCCGGTGCTGTCATCATGGGAATGTGCTTCTGTATGCTGGTGAGTTTCAGCAAAAGCGCGAATGCAGGTCCGTTCAGAACGGCGACTGCCACGTTGAGAGTAATCAGACCGTTGGCCCTTTTGTTGCAGAGCTTTATCGACTCCTCGCTTCCGTCGTATGATGCGAGAGTTCCGTATGTCCTCCGCGTGGTAAATGTGACCAGCACGACAAGCAGTGCCATGTAAATGAGCGTGGCGGGGGAAAAGAACATGCCGAGCCCCCTGACCAGTGCCTGGAATCCGCTCTGCCCCGGCTCTCCAATCATTCCGAACATGGATAGGACTACGCTGATTAAGATGCAGCTTGGAAAATAGATGCAGGCATCAAGGACATATAGCTTCGCCGGTATTGATTTTTTTAGCGTGGTTTCCATACAAAATCTCCTATAAAAATTTGTGGCTGATGAATCTCCCCTTTCACGCCGCCCGGAAAATTGCTCCCGGGATAACAAGCATACATTTTTACGGACTTTTTGTATAAATATTTTTGTATAAATATATTATGGGAGATTTATTGTAACAGATTTGACAGCTTTCGGCAAGGCTCGCTCTGGAATGTGGTTGACATGAGTGTTTTTGCTAAATCCTCCATTGTTCCCTTGAATTTTTTGCTTTCTTCGTATATCATATAAAATACTGATTGAAAAGCGATGTTTAAAGCCATGGATTTTGTGCTTTTAAGCTCGCAGGCATCTCTAAAGTCATTGAAAATGAGTCCATGGGGATGCCCTATATCAAAACAAGAGGTTCTCGTATGGGTCAGATTAAATATGATTTTACTGTTGATAATTTAGGCGAATGCACGGTTCCGTCACCAATTGAGCTTTCCCGTGAGCATGGAAACTACCGCGCAACCTATGTTCGTGACACGTCCTATGTCAGAAATCTCGTGAATGTTTTTGAGAGCGACAAGGCTGATACCAATGACTCTACGAATCTTATGGAGAAGGCCGGCCCAAGGGAAAAGATTTATTTCAACCCGGAGCATGTTACCGCCGGAATCTGTACTTGCGGTGGTCTCTGCCCTGGACTGAACGATGTTATCCGCGCCGTGGTAAGATGTCTGTGGAACCGCTACGGTGTGCGCAGAATCAAGGGAATACAGTTTGGCTACAACGGTTTCTTCAAGGAGGAGGGCTACGACACTGTGGAGCTTAATCCTCGCAATGTTGATGCCATCCACAAGATTGGAGGCTCCTTCCTTGGTACCTCACGTGGAGGCGGAGACAGGACTTCGGATATTGTTGATTCAATCCAGCGTCTGAACATCAACGTCATGTTCATAATCGGTGGCGACGGAACACAGAGGGGCGCACTTGACATTGCGAACGAGGTCGAGCGTCGTGGACTCAAGATTGCCGTGGTTGGAATCCCCAAGACTGTGGACAACGATCTCCAGTTCATCGACCGCTCATTTGGTTTTGAGACGGCTGTGCAGCAGGCTACCAGGGCAATCAACTCATGCCACATGGAGGCCCAGTCGCAGATTAACGGAATTGGTCTTGTGAAGCTTATGGGACGCGAGTCTGGATTCATTGCAACCGCAGCCGCAATCGCAAGCCACGAGGCAAACTTCTGCCTTATCCCGGAGGTTCCTTTTGAGATGGACGGACCGAATGGATTCCTTGCGCATCTTGAAGCCAGGCTTAAGAGAAGGGGACACGCGGTCATTGTTGTTGCCGAGGGTGCGGGACAGGATTTGCTTGCCGCGACCAACCAGACGGATGCTTCTGGAAACAAAAAACTCGCCGACATTGGAAGTTTCATCAAGAACGAGATTTCCTATTACTTCAAGGAAAAGAATATTCCAATCAACATGAAGTACATAGACCCAAGCTACGAGGTGCGCGCCGCGGTGACAACTGCGAACGACTCAATCTACTGCGAGAGGCTTGGAAACAATGCGGTCCACGCTGCCATGGCCGGAAAGACAAAGATTGTAATCGGTCTGGTGCATGACAAGTACGTGCACATCCCAATCACCATGGCCACTCTGAAGCGCAACACGGTTGACCCCGAAAGTTCTCTCTGGAGGGACTGCCTTGATGCTACTTTGCAGCCGGTGTATATGGTAAACAATATCAGCACGGTGACGGAAAAACTTCGGAAGGCTGCCGAGGAGGCTGATGCAAAGGCTCTCGCCCGTCTGGAAAAAGTCTCCAGAATGTAGCGGAAGGAATTTTTTGAAAACTTTTATACGGGGCTGTCCGGTTTTTGGTCCGGGCGGTCCCTGTTTTTTTTCTAAGAGTCCATTAAAAATTTGCCGAAAATGCTAAAGAAGCACTATGAAAACTTGCGTATTCTGTTGGTTTTCTGATAAAATAGGGCATATTTAAAATGGGGCAGGAATTATGGGTGATAGCGGCTTTAATGCTAAATACTTAGCGGCTTTTGAAGAAAAGAAGGACTGGTTCAATACGGTCCAGCTTCCAAAAATACAGGACAATTATAGGCTCCATCTGGTCTGCGTGAACAATCTGTTTGACGCTTTGGTCAAGAAATCGTTGATAAATCCAGATCCGTACAAGAAGGACAAAAAGATTTCTCAGATAGTAAGCCCGGAGGACACTTCGTTCAATGAAAATGAAAGGGCGAATGTGCTTGGAATAAGGTTTTCCGACTACCAGAGTATGGTGGACTTTATCTGCAACTACATGAAGTTCACGGTGGACCAGCTGACCATGGACAAGATAAAGAGGCTGCTCGATTTGAACGCGACATTCGGATGGACCAACCTTTCTCCGAACTCGCCAAAAATCAACACGAGGTCACTGGCATTCTGCATCAACGCGGCAAGGAACGGCGCGCAGCCAATACAGATTGCGATGATAAACGACAGCATGAACAAGACCGTCGAGGCAATCAATTTTATAAACAACGGGCTGAAAGAGCTTGCAGATTTCCAGAGGAGTGCGTACAAGGCGGCGGTAAGAAGCTCCATCCTGGCGAGGGACGACTTTGACTGGTCCAAGGCGACCGGTGAAGGTCCAATGCTCGCTGAAATCAAGAGACTCTATCCGGGCAACATGCCAAAACATTCTTTCAATGCGGAACTTGTCCACGAAATCATTGAGGAGGAAATCTCCGACTCCAGGGCGGTCCTTCAGGAACAGGAGCTTGCGAAATTCAAGATAGCTGCCGCACCCAAAAAGGAGAAGGAGAAAAAGACTGTTGACACCCACGAGGTCATAATGGAGATTGTCCGTCTGCTTGGAACTTCGGGCGAGCAATACCAGGTTGTCGTGGAGAAACTTGCGAACAACCATTCAATCCTCCAGGCGCAGAAAAATACCGGCATGATGAAGTTCATACGCTTCTGGCGCAAACTCTTCAATCTGGCGGAGCCGGAGGTGGAGTACAATATTGTGATTACGGATTCGGCGACACAGCAGAGCAAAAAGGAGAGGCTGAACTATACCGAATTCTTCAACAACCTTGTGAAGCGCGCAAAATATTATTCCGCAATTGTCTCCCCACAGAGCGGCGTGTTTGGAAAAATCTCCGCGCAGACCAACGACAAGATTCTTGATTTCTTGAACAAGCAGACCGCCGAGAACACAAGGCTCATGCAGGTGCTTTCGGCTCTGGACGACTACTTTAAGGCCACCGTCTCTCAGCTTGAACGCTCAAAGATTAAGGGAATCAAGCCGGAGCTTTCGTTCGTGAAGAGCATAATGGTCAAAATCAATCAGTCCAAGGCTGAATGTATAGCCCTGATTGAAGAAAACGAGCAGATGAAGAAGCTGGGAATTGCCAAATGAGATTGACAAAAAAAATTCTTGCCCTGGCACTTTTGCTTTCCTCATGTTTTTCCGCGTGGACCGAGGATTCTGAGGGCGTGGAGATTGAGGAGAACAAGCCAAGGGATGGACAGAGAACTGTGGTCATTGCCGAGGCGGATTATGCCTACGACCTGAATCCCCAGACCGCGAGCTACACAACCGAGGCGCAGGTTCTGACGGGACTTTTCGAGGGGCTTTTTTCCTACAATCCCATGAATCTGGAGCCTGAGTACGCACTTTGCACTGACGTAAAACTTTCGCGCGACCAAAAGCGGTGGACTTTCACAATCAGGAAGGGAGCGAAGTTCAGTAACGGGGACCCAATCACCGCCCAGACTGTGAAGGACTCTTGGCTTTCCCTTCTTTCAAATCCCGATGCCTCTTTTGCCTCAATGCTGGACTGCATTTCTGGAGCTGCGGAGTACAGGACCGGGAAGGGGAGTGCCGATGGCGTTAGGATAAGTGTCCGGGGTGACGACACGTTGGTTGTCCATCTGAATCAGCCTGCGTCGCAGTTTCCGCGTATGCTTTGCCACCATGCCTTTGCGGTTGTAAGCAAAAAGGAGAATGTCTATTCGGGGCCGTTCGTTGTTGAGTCAATCAAGGACGGATGCCTTAATCTTGTGAAAAATGAAAACTACTGGGACAGGGATTCCGTTTCTCTTCCTGGAATCAAAATCATAATGAGCGAGGACGAGGACGAAAATACGGCTATGTTCAATACGGGGGCCGTTGACTGGGTTGCGTCGAGCATGGACGTTGAAAAGATAATCGACGACGAGGCTGTTTACTATGGACCGGAGTTTGGAACCTTCTTTCTGTTTTTCAAGATAAAGAACAAGCCATGGAACAAGCCGGAATTCCGCCGCGCACTTCTGGAGGCAATTCCATACGACAAGCTGCGTGATGGCTACATAAGCCCCGCCACAACCCTTGTATATCCGCTGACCGGCTATCCGAACATTCCGGGGCTTGACGACTATGATGTTGATGACGCGGTTGTGCTGATGAACGAGGCTCGCGAAAAATATGGCCTGCCGCTCGACATGCAGATTCCGCTTGTGCTCGCCCTGAACGACAGTCCCTACATGCAGGATTTCGCGGATCTTTTGAGGGAGGCATGGAAGCCGCTGGGGGTGAAGCTGGTTGTCCAAACGAAGAATGCCATGCAGTATATGTCCACAATCGACACATGGAACGCGGATTTGTTCTATTATTCCTGGATTGGGGACTACGCCGACCCGATGGCATTCCTTGAGCTGTTCCGCAGTGGATCCACCTTGAACCATTCCCGCTACAGCAATTCTCTGTTCGATGGACTTCTGAACAAGGCCGCCACAACGATTGATGTTTCCGAACGCTACAAGATTCTGGGACAGGCGGAGGAAAAACTTTTGTCCGATGCCGTGCTGATTCCAATTTACCACCAGGTCAGCCTGAACATAATCGACACGGACTGTATCGGTGGATGGAGTCCAAACGCGCTGGACATACATCCGCTTAAATATCTTTTTGTGAAGAAGAAGAGAATAAATCTTCCGAACATGATTTAAAATCCGAATGTTTTGATTGATCTTCAATCACGTTTTATAAAAAAATCCCCCGAATCCGTTTTGAATTCGGGGGTCCGTTTTTTATGGACGCATTGGATTTTCAGAATCCGCTAGTCTTTTTTGGCATCCGTTTTTTCGGTAGATTTTTTGGACGCGCTTTTCTTTGCCGTAGCTTTTTTTGCTGCTGGCTTTTTTATTGGAATCAATGCCTCAAGGAATTTGTCGCACCTGTATTCGGAACTGTCCTTTGCCGCCACAAGTGTCCTGTACAGCCTGTGGACCTGCTCCTTCTGGTTTCTCGGACTGTACATCGTGATTGCTGCGAACGCATACCAGAGCGTGTCCTCCATCTTTTCCTTGTTGAACCAGCGCACACCGTTGAATTCGTTTGCCCCGGTCAGAAGATAGGAGTCTGGACCTTCCACAAGAATTCTTGCGGCCTCTTCCGTTGATTTTGCAAATCCTGTAGCACCAAAATTCAGGTCGCGGATTTTCATCATCTGGAAGAGTCCACGGTATGTCTCCCTGATTCCGTAGTCCCTGATTCCTGCTTTTTCAAGAATCTGGGCAAGTTTTCTGTCGTAGCCCCACCTGATGCAGTTCTCTTTTCCAGAGCTTGAAATCATTGCGAAGGTGCAGAGTATTTCTGCTGCATTCTTTTGTGTGATGAGTCCGTCATAAATCAAATTCTCCTGTGCCGATTTTAGAACGGACGACGAGAGCCTGTAGTGTGTTCCCCCGGAAGCCGCAGCTGTGTCCGCGGAAATCCCCTGTGCCGCCGCCATTGTCGATGAAAGATATTCAACCTGGTGGCAGAATGCGAGGTAGCGTTTCTGTGGATTCGCCTCCGCAGATTTCTTGATGACCCTTGTTTCCTTTGTGCTTCCAGAGTTTTTGCCGGTCTCATTATCTGCTTTCGCAATGTCCATTGCCTCTCCTGCAAACTTTGCCTCAAGTTCGTAGTAGGCCATGGCATCCTTTTTCACTTTCTGGAAGATGTCGTCAAGTTTTGGCTGCGCAATATTGTTTGCCTTCAGGACCGCAACCGGTGTCAAAAGGTTTTTCAGCTCGGAAATCACTTCGGCAGTCGCGAATTTTTCAAGGGCGGCGTAGAGTTCCTTGTACTTGTACTCCTGCCATGTTACTTCAAGGTCTGGAGACCCGGCTCCATTCAGAAGCTCGTTGAGCTTTGCGTATTTTCCTTCCGCTCCGTCTGTTACCTGCTGAACGTCAAGATAGACCTGGTACTCGAATCCGTTCAATGCGACAAACATTCCGTTTTCAATTATGTCATCGCTGGACCTTACGTACCAAAGTCCCGACTTGTGCTCCCGGAAAATCATAAAGTTGTTGCTTCCCTTTGTAAGACCCATGCCATCCGAAAGCGAGCGGCTCATCATCTTCACGTCGCCCTCACCGGAACCTGTCTTTATTGCGTACTCACATGACTGGCGGATCCAACCGGACGCGCGTTCATATTTATTATTATAGAAGACAATTGACCTTTCGTTTCCCGCGCTGTTTGAGTATGCGAAAATATTTTCGTTCACGCTGCCCTGGTTCCACACATCGTAGAAAAGGAAATTCTCAACGCCGGAGAAAAGGTAGCGTTTGTGCATGAGCGGGAAGATGTCGTGGCAGTGGCGGTCAACAAGGTACTGGTCGGGAGTTTCATCGCGGTACGCCCTTGTGTATTCCATGCCGTATTTTTCTTCAAATCCTTCAATCTGTCCGTGTCCGAACATCGGGAGTCCAGGCATCGTCACCATCAAAGTACAGACACCAAAATATTTGTCGCCTTTTCCGAACTGGGCAACGGCAGTCTCCTCGTCCGGGTTGTTCATAAAGTTTACGAATCGCTTCAAAACCTGCGGGTCGAATTTGATTGTGTTCTTAACGGTGTCGCGGTATTTCTGGTTCTCCTCTTTTTTGAGCATGTTCATGAAGGCCGAGTTGTATACGCGGTGCATTCCGAGTGTGCGTGTGAAATATCCTTCCATCATCCAGAATGCTTCGGCGAGCAAAAGCGTGTCCGGCATCTCCTGTGCGCAACGGTCAACGACTTCACGCCAGAATTCATTGGGGATTGCGTCCTCGAACTGCTGGGTTGACATTGAGTAGCGGCTTCGTGTGGCTATGTCTCCTCCATGACCAGGCTCCGGGTACCAAAGTCTTCTGATGTGCTTTTTCGCAAGAACCATTGCGGCATCAAATCGGATGATCGGGAAGTTTGCGGCTACCTTCATAATCTGCTGCATGACGGCTTCACGTGCGTTCGGGTTCAAAAAATCAATCTGGGCTGTGTCGTTCCATGGCATTCCTGTTCCGTCGTTTCCGTGGTAGATGTAGCGGGTGTCGCCAGTCTGTGTATCGACCCGCTTAAAGCAGACTGCACAGTCATTCTTTGAGTAATAGTGGTCTTCAAGGTAGATGGCAACCCGGCTGTCGTGGCTA
>DGGQ01000203.1 GCA_002392275.1 Treponema sp. UBA3870 | reverse complement strand
AGCAGACCCTGAACCAGCTTCTTGTTGAGATGGATGGATTCGACAACGAGAAGGGACTCATAATCCTTGCGGCCACAAACCGCCCCGATGTTCTGGACCCAGCCCTCCTTCGTCCAGGTCGATTCGACAGACAGGTTGTTGTTGACAAGCCGGATGTCAAGGGACGTGAGGCGATTCTGAAAATCCATGCCAAGAACGTCAAGATTGACCAGTCCGTTGATTTCAGTGCGCTTGCCCTTGCCACAAGTGGTCTTGCCGGTGCGGATCTTGCGAACATTGTCAACGAGGCAGCCCTTCTTGCCGTAAGGAATGGAAGAAAGCTTGTAATCTCCGAGGACTTTGACGAGGCCATAGAGAAAACCCAGATTGGTCTACAGAAAAAGAGCCGCGTCGTAAAGGAAAAGGAGAGACACATAGTCGCATACCACGAGACAGGACATGCCCTTGTTGCCGCATTCACACCGGGAAGCGACCCTGTCCATAAGATTACAATAATCCCGCGCGGAATAGGAGCGTTGGGCTATACCATGCACCGTAGCGAGGACGAGTCTTTCCTCAAGAGCAGGAACGAACTTGTCGGCGAGGTTGATGTTCTTCTTGGTGGACGCGCTGCCGAGCAGATTGTTTTTGGAGAGGTCAGCACTGGAGCGTCCAACGACATTTCCCGTGCCACTGCAATCTTCAAGAGCATGATTACGGACTACGGAATGAGCGAAAAATTCCGCAATGTGACTTTGGGAAAATCCGGTCGCGGCTATGGATTTGGAGCGCAGGAGCCGGAGCTTGTGCGTGAGTTCTCCGAGGACACCCAGAAATATATAGACGACGAGATTGCCCGCCTGATGGACGAGCGTTATTCGCATGTTCTTGATTTGCTTGGAAAACACAAGGAGCTTCTTGATTACATAGCAAAGCGCCTTCTTGAAAAGGAGACTGTCGAGGGCAAGGAGTTTGAGGAGATAATCAAAGCGGAAAGCCACTGCACGGAACTTGCTGCCGAGGCCGGAAAAAAAGCGGATGAGGAGCATTACATAAACGCAAGTGCCAGTACAAATTGAAATCCAACTTGGCAGTTGTATTTCAATTTGCCTATGAGTTTTTGCTTGGTCGCGAGGCTCCCATTTTTTGCTTCGCAAAAAAACGCAAAAACTCAGATAGTGATGATATTTTTTTAGTTTCATATAACAACAATGGGGATTCTTGACTAAGAATCCCCAAACTTATTTTGCTTTTTTATGTTGAATTAATTAAAATGGTGTCGGGCTTCGGCGAATTTCTGGTTGAACTCTTTTGAATAGATTTTCTGTTCCTTTTCCCCACCGTATTTTGCTATCAGGTAGATTTTGTCCTTGTCCGTACAGTTGAACAGGTTTCCCATCTGCGAGGATGAAAGAACCGACGTGTAGCTTGCGCTGACACTGGAATTGTCCGCCGTTTCCGTGTACAGAAGGCTTATATCGGAAAGTCCGTATCTTTTGCCGTTGCACTCAAGGCAGAGGGAGAATGGTGTGTAGTCCTTTATGCCGTCACCGAAATGGGCGGTGTAGTTTACAATCGTGTTGTTTACGAGGGAATGGTCCTTCGTTATGTAGTAGATGTCGAAATCTATTGACGCGATTGGATATTTCTGGAGCTTGAATTTTGTCTCGTGAATCAGGTTCATCTTGGCGATTTTGCGTCCCGGGTAGAGGAGAGCCTCAAAGTCTTCGTCCTTCAGAACCAGTGTAAGGGGGTCAACCAGATTTCCATTTTTGTACATGGTCAGATGCAGGTGCGCGCCCGTTGAGTAGCCGGTGGATCCGACCAGACCGATTTTTTCTCCCTGCTCAACCTTGTCGCCCTTTTCGGCTATTAGACGGCTCATGTGCGCATACAGGGACTTGTAGTTTCCCTCATGCCTGA
Organism: Treponema sp. UBA3870; assembly: GCA_002392275.1. Classification (GTDB taxonomy): domain Bacteria; phylum Spirochaetota; class Spirochaetia; order Treponematales; family Treponemataceae; genus Treponema_D. The sequence continues at coordinate 11,517 of DGGQ01000203.1, read as the reverse complement.
TGATTATATAGTTTCCATACTGATTGTGCCACCCGGAGACTTCCACCACGCCGCTTTTTATTGCATAGACCGGTGTTCCCGGACCCGCCGCCATGTCGATTCCATTGTGGTTGCTCGGAACTCTGGAAATTGGGTCAATCCTTGGACCGAATTGGGATGTCAGATAGAATTTTGCGTCCTTCAGTGGATTTATGAACTCCTCCTGCATTGGTTCCTCTTTTTCTTTTTCAGCCGTCCCAAGTGCACCGAGCGACGCGCAGCCGGTCAGTACAATGCTTAATGTTGCGGCAAGACAAAGAAAAAAGCGTTTCATGACACCCTCACAATTTTTTATCAAAATTTCAAATCTCAAATATCTCCAAAAATCCATTTGCGGATAGAGATAACCTTTTTTATAACTTTAAAGCGATGTAGTCAAGACGATTATGGATAAAAATCTACGCTTATTTTCGGAATATTTTCACTTTAAAATTACTTGTTTATTATGGAAGAAAAATGCAGAAAAAAAGGACCGGGAAAATCCATTTCAGGATATAGCCCGATCCAATTTAAGGTTCAGTTAATGCGTCTAGATTCTAAAAAGCAAATCCTCATAGGACGGGAAGGGCTTGTAGTCCTCGCCAAGAAGCACCTCAATCTGGTCGGCTATTGCCCTGGTCTCTGCCATTGCCGGAATCACGACATCGGCATAGGATTTTGCCTCGCTCATGAAATCTGCCGCCTGCTTTGTCTCAAGATGCTTTCTGTTAAGCTCCTCGGTTTTTTCCGCAAGTTCGTCCACAAGTCCGTCCAGCTTTTTGAGTAGCTCCGTCTCCGCACCACATTTTGCGCTTGGAACCACCGATTTAAGATTGGATACAGTCTTGCTCACGTCCCTCATGTATCTGAACGCCGCCGGAAGGATGTCCTTGTTCAGCATCTCCAGCATGGTCTGCACCTCTATGTTCAGCACCTGGCAGTATTTTTCCAGCTTGATTTCATAGTGGCTCTCGATTTCCTTCTGAGAATAGATTCCAAGCTCCGTGAACATTTTGACATTCTTCGGGTCCATGTAGTGCTCCATCGCCTCCGGAAGATTTTTGAGGTTCAGAAGTCCACGTGACTCCGCCTCTGAAATCCAGCTTGGGTCGTAACCGTTTCCATTGAAGATAATCCTCCAGTGCGCGTTCAGCTCCCTCTTTACAAGAACCTGAAGTGCCTCGTCAAAGTTTTTGGCCGGCTCCAGTTCGTCCGCAAATTTTTTGAGCGTGTATGCCACAATTCCGTTAAGCACCGTGTTCGGTCCCGATATTGAAAGCGAAGAACCGACCGAGCGGAACTCAAAGCGGTTTCCTGTGAAAGCGAACGGGCTGGTCCTGTTGCGGTCCGTCGAATCCTTGGGGATTGGTGGAAGCACGTCAACACCAAGCGTCATCTTTTTCTTGCTGACCTCATCATAGTGGGTTCCGTTTTTGATTGACTCAAGCACCGCCTGAAGTTCCTCGCCCATGAAGATTGAGATAACTGCTGGCGGGGCCTCGTTTGCTCCAAGCCTGTGGTCGTTGCTTGCCGATGCCACGGAAATGCGCAGAAGGTCCTGGTATTCGTCAACAGCCTTTACGACCGCCGTTACAAAAAGTATGAACTGAGCGTTCTTCGCTGGAGTGTCGCCCGGGTTCAGAAGATTCTCACCATCGTCCGTTGCCATGGACCAGTTGTTGTGTTTTCCGCTTCCGTTGAGTCCGGCGAAAGGTTTTTCATGGAGCAGGCACACAAGTCCGTGGCGGCGTGCGACTTTTTTCATAACCTCCATTGTGAGCTGGTTCAGGTCCGCGGCGATGTTCGTTGTCGTGAAGATTGGGGCCATCTCGTGCTGCGCGGGGGCAACCTCGTTGTGTTCGGTCTTCGCAAGGACTCCATATTTCCAGAGAGTGTCGTTCAAATCCTCCATGTACTCGACAATCCTTGATTTGAGCGCGGCGAAATACTGGTCGTCCATCTCCTGTCCCTTTGCGGGTTTCGCGCCGAAGAGTGTGCGTCCGGTCATGCGGAGGTCCTTTCTCTGGTTGTAAAGTTTTTCGTCAACAATAAAATATTCCTGCTCAGGTCCAACTGTCGTTGAAATTCTTTTTGCCGTGTTGTTTCCAAAGAGTCTGAGGATTCTGATACCCTGTTTGTTGAGCGCCTCCATGGAGCGGAGCAGTGGGGTCTTTTTATCAAGAGCCTCGCCGGTGTAGGAACAGAATGCCGTCGGTATGCAGAGTGTATGCTCCTTCACAAACGGATAGACCGATGGATCCCAGACCGTGTATCCGCGTGCCTCGAATGTAGCGCGGGTTCCACCGGATGGAAATGATGATGCATCGGGTTCCCCCTTTACAAGTTCCTTTCCGCTGAATGTCATAAGGATTCCGCCATCGTCGGTTGGGTTCAAAAATCCGTCGTGCTTTTCCGCAGTTATTCCCGTGAGCGGCTGGAACCAGTGTGCGTAGTGCGTGGCACCTTTTTCAATTGCCCATTCCTTCATTGCGTGTGCAACCTGGTTTGCAACGTCAAGGTCCAGCGGTGCGCCTTCATCCAAAGTCTTCTTGAGGGTTCTGAATGTTTCTTTTGGAAGACGGTCTTTCATGACGCGCTTGTTGAAGACATAGGAACCAAAGAGTTCCGGTACATTAGTTGGTGCCATCATAGTTCTCCTTTTTCTTTGTTTAAAAACAGAAAGGCGATGTGAAACCCTGTCAGAAAACTTGATTTCACATCGCCATTGATGTTGGCTTTAATTATCCACTTTTAACAAAACAAGTCAAGAGGGAAAGAAAAATTTTCCGGGGGGAATACTGTTTTTAAAATCGAAGCACCCCAAAGCTTGGTGACAATTTTTGGGGTGTTTTTTTATGGATTCAAAATGTGTTTTGGGTCCTGAAAATCACAATGGTGCTATCTCGTATCCCGCAAGAAGTATGGTCTTTATCAGCGCGTGGATTTTTTCATACACATAGTCGAATCGGCTGCCACGGATATTTCCAACGTCAACCGGAATAACCATGCCGTCATGCAGATTCTCCCTGGTGAGTGAAATTATTTCGTCCGCACCAAGGTATCTGCTTTTTTTGTCCGAGACAGAATCCTCAAATGACACCCTGTCATTTATTTCATTCCATGCGTCTATATACGTATACCCGGTAGACCCACCCGCATCAATCATCATCTGGTTGGAGCGGTAGTGCGGGGCATGCCACATCAGGTCAAGCTCCTTTCCTGTGGCCGCAAGAAATTCATCCTCGTTTCTGGCAAGACCACGGCGTATAAAGTCCGCGTCAATTTCGAAATCTTTTGACAGAAGGTCCGCGCTTGTGAAAAATCCCGATGCACATCTGCTTCCGCTTGCGACAATCTGGCATGTCTCCATGGGGTACCGCCTGATGAACTCACCGTTTATAAAAAACGTGCCCCTTATCCCGAAATCCTCAAGAACGGAAAGAACCTGCGCAAGACCTTCGTTTCCTTCTGTGGCATCAAAAATTATGGACACTTTTCCGCGGCTCTTTTTTTCTTCCATTGTCTCGGGAATCAGCGGATATGTGAATGCCGGGGCCGACAGCGAGCGAACAAAAACCGCGTCATCAAAAAGATGGTTCGGACATTCTGATGTGTACGCCCTGAATTTTCCGTTTGATGCATAACCGGGTGAGTCCGGTGGATTTGATTTTCCTGCTGCGGTCCATGAATTTTTTTCCGCATCGTACTGGTAGCGTGTGTCGTCGCCTTCAATCCACGCGTTGATTTTTTCTCCATCCCATCTTGCGGCCTTCACCGATGAAAGATAGAGGACCGTCTTTTTCCATTTGCCGCCTTTTTCTGGGGACCACCGGAAAAGACTGTTCTCCCCTCCCGCGATTATTGTCTGGGAATCGAGCCACCTGAACGAAAGAATTTTTTCGCCATCAATTTTTGCGACCTGCTTCCATCCGTCAATCTTTCTTGTCTCAAGGTTTTTCCCGCTGGTGAATGCGACTGTTTTTCCGTCCGGGGAAATCTCCATGCATCCTGGCTCGTCATAGCTTGCGACCAGAGAAAATGTTTTGTCCATCGAGTAGAGCGACGCTGATTTTTTCCCTTTTGTGTAGCTTAGGTTTTCAATCCAGAGAAGGGGAACGTCTGCCGAGGTCCACATAACATCCATGCCGAGTATGGAACCGGTCAGTCCAATCAGGCTCTCCATTTTTCTTGCGGAGGCAAAACCGAATTCCTTTGGAATGGAATAGAGGACCGCAATTTTTTTTCCGCTCGTGTACAGAAGATATTTTCCGTCCGGGCTTATCCAGAAGCTGTCGTGGAATGTGTCAAAATTTGTTGAGAGACGCGCTACGGGTGTTCCGTTTCCAAGGACCGCATAGTAGAGACCACGTGTGAAAAGCTCCCCCTCGTCAATCCTGTAGAGTATGTCCGCCGACGCATAGTACAGTCTTTCGCCAACCCACTGGACGCATCCAAGGCTTCCCTCTCCAATCCTTCTCATTGATTTTGGCGGAAGAAGTTTTTTTACAGCCGCATCGCATGAGGCAAAATAGACGGTTCCGTTTTCTTCGTACAAAAAGAATTTTGAGTCGCCGGACCATTTCGCAAGGACGGAATCGTTGGAGGAAGATTTTTCGCGGATTTTAATCTGAACGCCACTCGCGACATGTACCAAAACAAGAGAGCCTTCCGAATCCTCCTGGCAAATCCATTTTCCGTCGGGGCTTTCCGCCTGTCTCACGTTGTCGTACCATCCTGCCGGGAAATCGTCGCTCCTGTAAATCCAGACCAGCTTCCCGCTGTCCATGCTGTATCTTGCGGTTCCGAATGCGTTTCTGAGCTGGACCACGTTTCCTGAGAGCAGCTCCATTTTTTCAGGCACGCATGTCAAAAGGGATGGCCGTCCCTGTGCGGAAGATTTTTCAAGGTGGATTTCAAACAGCGAGGACGAACGTGAGGTCCCGGGAAAATCAAGCCGGGTGGAGTAGAGCAGGTTGTTTGAGCCGTCTATGTCGTGGACTGAAAACGATGTGGCGGAAAAAATCTGCGTCACCAGCGCAGACAGAAGGATGGAAACAATCAAAAGTCTTTTCATAAAACTTGCCCTCCATATAGTTTATAGGGCATCTCGAAAAACACGTTAAACAGAATTCTTTTTGATGTTCCCTATAAAAAAACCCCCGGAAAAGACCGGAGGCTTGTGGTCAATGCGGTTCTAACCTATTTCAAAAGTGTGAGCGGATCCACGAGGGTTCCGTTCTTGTATACAGTGAAATGCAGGTGCGGTCCAGTGGAATATCCTGTTGAACCGACCAGACCAATCTTCTGGCCCTGAGTCACTTTCTCGCCCTTTGTGGTGAGGATTTTGCTCATGTGTCCGTAGAGAGTCTGGTAGCCGTCCTTGTGCTTGATGATGACATAGTTTCCGTATGAGTTGTGCCATCCAGCGACCTGTACCGTTCCGCTCATCGAGGCGTAGATTGGTGTTCCTGTTGGACATGCCATGTCTATTCCTGTGTGCGAGCTCTTCTTTCCAGAAATCGGGTCGATTCTTGGACCAAATTTTGATGTGAGATAATACTTTGCGTAAAGCGGCTTTGCAAATTTTTCTCCCTGGACTTTTTCAAGCTCGGAAGCCGGCAGCCATCCGCCCGGAACAAAAAGCTCCTGTCCTGGAGATAGAGTCTCCGAGTCAAGACTGTTCACGTCAAGCAGATTCGCCAGTGTGATTTTGTTATTTGAATTTGAATATTTTTTTGCGATTCCGCTAAGGGTGTCGCCGCTCCTTACTTTGTACTGAATTCCGTCCATGCTTGGAACTCTGAGCCTTGAAGGAATCTCGCTCACGTCCTTTATGTTGTTGCATGAAATCAGCGTGGAGAGGTTCGAGAGGCCCTGGCTCTTCATAAATTGGGTGAGTCCTGTTATGTTCTGCGCCTTGTTGTATCTGACCGTTTTCCAGGTCACGTTGAGCATTTCAAGTTTTGGAAGTGGAACCGTGCCGTCCTCCGCGTAGAGGTATCCGAATGCGTCGAACTGGGGTGTGTTCTCCATGGCGAACGATGACATGGTGTTGTCAAGAAATTCCATCGCCCAGTCGTTGTCCATGCAGACCTCAACAGGATTTGCGAAGCTCTCTCTGTATGCGTGCTCGTCAACCTTCTTTTTTGGAAAATATATGCAGGCAAAAGCGGCCGGTATAATCCACCCGAACTCAACAATGCGTAGAAGTGTCTTCAGGAAAAGAAACGTGGCTTCCTTAAGTGTCATAAGAAAGCTCTTCATGCCGTAGTTTCTTGGGGCTGCGACCGCTGCCGATGCAAATCTTGGGCGGCTCGTTTCCCTGCGGAGCACATTTTTTCGTGCCACGGATGATCTATATGATTTTTTACCTGAATAATTTATTATTTCCATAGTATCAATATCGACATTCCATCTAGCCTATATTAGAATAAAATCAAACGAAAATGAAGAGCAAAGTACGAATTTTATTGGCAATTTTTTTGGGAATCGCCATAGGGATTGTGGTGAAAATCTTTGTGGCGGACATCATAATAATAGAAGGAAAATCCATGGAACCCAGATTCCACAGCGGACAGATCGCGCTGGTCAACCGGCTTGCCTATGGACTTAATCTGCCGTTCTCCGACAGGCTCGTTTTGATGTGGTCCACCCCAAAAATCGGGGACATCGTAATCTACATGATTGAGAACGCCCAGGTCATAAAACGATGCGTCGCCACCGGGGGAACCGCACTAGAATATTCCTACGAATCTGGATATAATCTGCACATAGGGGACAGGACCTTTCCATTGACGGACGAGCAGTACCACAGGATGAAGGATTTTAGCTCCGTGCCCGAGGGAACAATACTGGCGATAGGCGACAACCGAGATGTCTCCATAGATTCCAGGACCTACGGTTTTGTGTCCGTGAAAAATATTTTGGGAAAAGTGATATGCAGACCAACCGATTTCTGATAAAAAAGCGCACAATCGTGATTCTGGCAATCAGCGCGTTCGTGATGCTCATTATATTCATAAGATTTACAGTCCTTGCACTGCAGCCGCTTCCCGCAGCAAGAAAATCCAATCCAAAGCTGGAGAGGGGTTCCATTGTTGACAGGAGCGGAAAGCCTTTGGCCATATCCACAAATTTCTATGACTTCGGCGTTACTCCCGAGATGGTCACGGATGTCGAGGAGTTTGCGAACGTTGTGGCGGAGGAGCTGGACATGAACCCGATTGTCATCCAGAACATAATCAACTCCAGCCAGAACCCCAAGTATGTTGCGCTAAGGAAAAAACTCACCGAGCAGGAGCACGACAGGCTTTCGGCGTTGATTGATGAGAACGGATTCACCCAGTTCTGCCGCTTCGACAGGATTTCGGGGCGCGTGTATCCTTTGAATGACCTTGCGAGCCAGCTGATTGGATACATGGGACGGGAGGACAGGGGACTTAGCGGAATGGAGTACCAGCTCCAGGACATCCTTGCGCCAAAAATGCACGAGGGTGACGAAAGCCCAACGCTCTATGGAAAAAATGTCTACCTGACAATAGATTCGGACCTGCAGCACAAGCTGGAGCAGATTGCAAAAAAATCCATGGAGACTACGCAGGCGGAAAACTTTATGCTTGTCGCCATGGACGCAAAGTCTGGGGAGATTCTTAGCTACATAAGTCTTCCCGAGGCTGACCTGAACAACTATTCCATTGCTTCGCCCGAAAGCAAGACCGACAGACCCGCGAACTCCGCATACGAGCCGGGCAGTGTGTTCAAAATCTTTACAGCCGCGGCATATCTTGATTCCGGGGCAATCAAGGAAGACACTCTTTTCCTTTGTGACGGACTTTACACCAGGACCACCAATCTGAACGAGGTCATAAAAATCAGCTGCCTTGACCACCATGGATACCTTACTGTCCGTGGCGCCCTGGAGCTTTCATGCAACGACGCTTTTGCCCAGATGAGCGACCTTCTTCCGACGGATTTGTTCCTTACCTACATAGACAAATTTGGTTTCGGGAAAAAGACGGGGGTTGAGCTGCCTGCCGAGGCCCTTGGTCAAATCAAGACACCCAAAAGCAGAAGCTGGTCCGCCAGAACCAAGGCAACAATGTCGATTGGACAGGAGCTGACTGTTACTGCACTCCAGATGGTCCAGGCCGCAGGAATCATTGCGAACGACGGAATCCCGGTGAAGCCGACTTTCATCAAGCAGATAAAGGACAAGGACGGAAAGATTGAATACAACCACAGTCCCGAATATGGACAGAGGGTTCTGAAGCAGGCCACCGCCGAATACATTTTGAGCTGCATGGAGACCACCGCCGAAAAGGGAACGGGAAGCAGGGCCGCTCTTGGCGACATTTCGATTGGTGTAAAGACTGGTACCGCACAGATGGCTGACACGGTTCACGGTGGGTACAGCGACACGGACTTTCTTTCAAACTGCATGGCCATTTTCCCGGTGGAGAAGCCGCAGATTGTTCTTTACATAGTCATTGAGAAGGCGAAGGGGGAGACCTACGCTGGACGAATTGTTGCTCCTGTAATCCGTGAGGCCGCGGACGAGATAATCGACCACCTTGGAATGAGCCGCGAGGGAGCCGTTGTTGTTGGACACTCGGGCAGAATTTCTATACAGTCCAATGTCCCGATAAGCGTGAACGATGCGGTCCCGGACTTTATCGGAAGACCAAAGAGGGATCTGATTCCCGTAATATCCGCGCACCCGGAGCTGAATTTTGTCATAACAGGTGAGGGATGGGTCAAATCACAAAAGCCCGCGCCAGGCTCGCCTCTTATGGAGGACATGACAATTGAACTCAATCTGGAATAAAAACATAGAGTCGTTCAGGCTTCGCTTTCCTCAGCTTGCAAATATAATAGGAGAAAACATTGCAGATTTTGAGTCCGGCAAAAAAAAGTCACCGCTGGTTCTTGTCGAGGCAAAAAATGGTGAGGCCACTGCGATTGAAAACTCTGTTCCGCTGCACTCAAAATACAATCCCGGACGTGAGGCGGTCCAGCTTTTCCAGAAAGATTCCATGGTGGATTCCGACGCTGCCGTTTTTCTTGGCTTCGGTCTTGGATATGCGCCGGTGGAGTTTTGTAAAAAATTTCCGTCCACCCCGCTGGTTTTGGTTGAGAGCGACACATTCCATCTGCTCGCGGCATTTTCCGCACTGGACTGGGGGCCTGTTTTTTCCCACCGCAATGTGATTTTTGCTGTCGGCACGGACATTTCAACTGCCGCGGGCCTTGCGACATCGTTTGGACCAAATGTAAAATTCTTTTCAACAGGCGCGCAGACTGCCCATGACCAGACGTATTTTGATTCCGTAAAATCCCAGGCCGCAAAATCAAAACAGAGGGATGAAATCAACACAAACACGCTTGAAAAATTTTCGCACCTCTGGCTCAAAAACTCATGCCGGAATCTGCACTATCTTTCGGAAAAGGACGGAGTGAAAAAATATTTCGGGCTTGGGGAAAATCTTCCGTTTGTCATTGTCGCGGCGGGTCCAAGTCTTGAGCGGATTTTGCCAAAACTTTCGGAGCTGAAAAAAAGGTCCGTGATTGTGTGCGTGGACACAGCTTTGAAGGCATGTCTTGATGCCGGGGTGGAGCCTGACTTTGTTGTGCTTGTGGATCCCCAGTATGTGTGCGCCCTGCATCTTGAGTTTCTGGAATCCCCGTCTTCGGTGCTGATTACCGAGAGCGCGGCATGGCCATCTGTCTTTAGGTTTCCATGCGGCGAGATAGTCCTTTGTTCGTCCCTTTTCCCGATTGGACAGTATTTTGAAAAACGCCTTGGAGAAAAAGGGGAACTTGGTGCCGGTGGAAGCGTCACAACTACCGCATGGGATTTTGCAAGAAAATGCGGGGCCAGACGAATCTACATTGCGGGGATGGACCTTGGTTTTCCCGGTAGACAGACGCACATAAGGGGTTCCCAGTTCGAGGAGAGGAGCCACAGAAAATCAACAAGGACCAGCACTGGCGAGACCGACGGAATTGCTGCTCTGCTTGGTGCCAATCCAAAAATAGCGGAGGACTTCCGGGGCAAAAAAATCTTGACCGACTCCAGAATGTCCATGTTCTCCTGGTGGTTTGAAAAATCAACCGCGACCGCTTCAATGGACGGGCAGATTACATACACGCTCACTCCCGAAAGCCTTGCCATAAAGGGGATGGATGTCGCGAATCTTGATGAACTTTTGTCCGAGTGCGAGAGGCTTGAACTTAAAAAAGAATTTTTTTCACGGGCCAAAGAAAAATCCGAATCACAAAAAACGGACGCACCCGAATTTTCCGAGGTCCTGGATTCATTCAAAAAAAATCTTGGAGAACTGGAGTCCCTTGCAAAAAGGGGCATAGGTCTTTGTGATGACGGACTAAAAAATCCGCTCAACGCAGGAAAGATTTTTGCAAGGCTTGGCGAAATCGACTCGCAGATTCTTGGTTCAAAGGCAAAGGATGCTGCGGCTCTGGTTTTCCCCACAAAAAGACAGCTTGAAAAACTTTCGTCCTCACTTCCAAAGGATGGTCCCCTAGCTCCGATATATATGTCCCGCCTGATTTATACCCAGCTTCTTTCCGCCACTAGGGAGTATCTGGAGGCTCTGGGCTGATTATTTTTTCTCGGACATTTTTTCGCTCATGTCGTAAATCATAACCTCAATCGGGGAGCGTGATGTTGGGGGAAGCGAGTCCAGCGCGTCTATTGTTTTGGCGTAGCGTCTCATTTTTCCAAGATCGTAGCCCGGCTGGTCTTTCTGTGAATCCTCAAAGCCAGTCACAAGAAATTCGACCGAGGTCCCAAGTGCCTGGGCAATTTTTACAGCCTTGTCCGCAGAGGGAATTGGCCCACCGGTTTTCAGGTAGCTGTTGATTGTGTCCTTTGGAATCCCGGTCCGCTTTGAAAGGTCCACGGCGGTGAAATCCATTGCCCCCATTATTTCCTTTAGGTTCTCTCCAAAACTCATGCCACATTGTAGGAAAAAATAAAGAAATAATGCCGTCAATTGGTAATTTACTTTCATGGATTGATGGTGTAGTAAGATATTACTAGGGAGTTTGATAAAAAAAAGCCCTCCATACTGCTTTTACACAATATGAAGGGCCTGTCGCAGGTTTGGTCTGCGCTTATGCAAAAAATCTCAGAGATTTATGCCTTGTTCAAGCGGCTCTCGAGATCGTCAAGAATCTCGTTGAGTTCCTTTGGCAGGTGCTTTCCGAACTTTGGATAGTGGTTCTCGCGGATGTCCTTGACTTCCTTCTTCCATCCTTCAACATCAACCTTGAGGATTTCAGGGAGTGTCTTCTTGTAGTAGTCAGCAAGACCGTCTGTGTTCAAAGCTCCATCCTTTGGCATGAGACCGATTGGTGTGTCGACAGCATTGTCAACACCGTCGCAGCGGTCAAAAATCCATGCAAGAACGCGGCTGTTGTCACCGTATCCCGGCCACATGAATCCGCCCGGAAGATCTTTGTTGTTTTCGTCCTTGCGGA
>DGGQ01000108.1 GCA_002392275.1 Treponema sp. UBA3870 | reverse complement strand
TTGAACTCTCCATTGGCGAAGAACGTAAATCGTGTGTCCAACTTAAACTGTGGCGCGCGGTATTTGTCCACCATTCCTCTTATGCAAAGGTCGCTTGTATGCAGGTCGTTGTCCATGTTGATTTGACGGACGAGCGACTCACGGTCCAGACCATATCGCTTTGAGATGACATCACTTTTCAGTGAGAAACGGTGCTTGTACATGTGACGGAGATGGACTATAACCTCGTCGGCAAAAGATTCCCCTCCAGGACAAGCCACAACGGCAAGATCGGTTGGTTCAGAATACGGCATTATTCTTGATTCCCCTATAAAAATTTGAAAACATCCCCGCAAAAAACGGAGACCTCGACAGTCCATAATACCTCATTTTCCCGCCGTGGTCAATTAAGGGGATTATCGGGAAAAACAGGCCCGTCTCCCCTGACAATCCGTCGCGCCCGTGCTAAAATAGATTTGCACGGAGGAGACCATGCATCGAAGATTTGTTTTGATTCTGGCTATGATTTTTTTTACCCACTTTCTGTTCGCAGATACGGATGCGCATAAAATCCTTGAGCCGTATCTTCCCATGGTGAAAATCGCAAGCCGGTATTACCACATGGATTCCGAAAAAGACACCGGACTTGTGGACCTTGTTAACGCCCTCCAGATTTATATTGCAAGCTGCGGAAAATACAGCAAGGAAGAGTATGAAGAGCATACCGGAAAAGAGCTGGACCATGAGCCGGGAAACTACTTTACATCCTATTATCTTGATGACAGCCAGATGGACCAATGTTTTGATGGCGTGTGCCATGACTATGCCACGAGAATGTTTGATTTCATAAACGAAAACCCGGATATCTTTTATGAAGCCGGAATGGGTTTTACGCGTCCCGATCCAGAGCTTTTACCAAGCCTTAAATATCCCCGGTTCTGGTATGTCAGTTCGGACCCCGAAAAACCCGATGCCATTGAACGAGAGGCCAGCAATTGGCTTGATCGTGATGATGAGATGAGGCTCTTTCGCTTCTATTCCCAAAAAAACGTTACCCCGCATAGGGATTCCAATGGAAAACCAGCCTCAAACCATGCCTGGATATGGGTGCAGCACAGCGACTCCACATGCTACTGGTTCGATCCCACATGGACAGACAACACAGGAAATCTCCGCTGGGGCTATGTGGATTTTGAAAAGAAAGAAGAGGTCCAGATTGGATCCACAGTTGACTGGTATGGCTTCGACAGAGAGGCAAAGGAAAAAAGGAACACCCAATATGCGGAATCAAAAAAGAAAGAAGAAAAAAAAGCGGCCAGGGAGAATGCGAAAAAACAGCAGCAAAAGAAATCAAATGGATTCAATCCTGATTTAGTTTTTTCGCTCGGATATTCAATCGCACAATTTGATTTCAACAATTTTGGCTCAAGCAAACTCTTTTCACCGGACAGACTGGGACTGTCATTTGCTGTTGAAAGTCCTGCCAAAAAAGTGAGTCCCCTGTGGATAGGCTCCATTGACTACTACAGGACATGGGGGGACGGACAGATTCAGAACTCATTCATCGCAGGCGGCGGCATCGGTTATTCCGCAGACCGATACATAGGCATATACGCAGGCGGTGGACTGGGAATCAGGTTCGGAGAATTCGACAGGATTGCCGACAGCATTGATTTCGCATGGAAAGTAAACGGCGGATTCAGATTATGCTGGTCCCAATCCAGATACAACATAAGGTTCGACCTGTCATACGGAACAATCATTGGCCCCAGCATGACATGCTATTTAGGATGGCGGTTTTAATTTTATAAACCGTTGCGTCTTCTGAAATTCCGATTTTTAAACAAAAAACTCCCTGTTTTTCTCAGGGAGTCTATAGCGGGGGCAGGATTCGCCCTTCCGGGCCGGCCTTCGTTCGCTTGCTCCTCCCACTTGGTCGGCGCTCTCTTCGGCTTCGAGTCCTGCAATCCTTTTTTGTGTAAAATATCCATTTAAAATAGAAAAGCTCCCTTATTTTCAAGAGAGCTTTGATAGCGGGGGCAGGACTCGCCCTTCCGGGCCGGCCTTCGTTCGCTTGCTCCTCCCACTTGGTCGGCGCTCTCTTCGGCTTCGAGTCCTGCAATCCTTTTTTGTGCAAAATATCCATTTAAAATAGAAAAGCTCCCTTATTTCCAAGAGAGCTTTGATAGCGGGGGCAGGACTCGAACCTGCGGCCTCCGGGTTATGAGCCCGACGAGCTTCCAACTGCTCTACCCCGCGTCGTAATTTTCTAATATTGTAACAGTTTTGAAAAAAGAGGTCAAGCTAAAAACATGATAATTATATAGAAAATTTTTGAAAAAAACACACACATTTAAATCAATCTTAAAAGATACTAATCGACTGTTTTTTTGTTATTTTTGTTCTTTTATTTTTACCAAACTGTGCTATAATTTTTTATATGGAAAGAAAAACTGGTATAGCGGCTCCCCTGGGGGCTATCCGATCAAAAAACTGTCCCGTCGTCGGTGATTTTCCGGCACTGAAAGAGTTTGCGGATTTCTGCAAAAAAAGTGGACTGGAGGTCATTCAGCTTCTACCGGTCAACGACACAGGCACTCAGTCGTCACCATATTCGGCACTGTCAGCATACGCCCTGCACCCAATCTACATACGCATAGAGGAGCTGCCGGAATTTGAGGACGCAAAAAAACACTGTCGCCCATTTTCTGCCGCGTACAAGGAGTTTTTGAAGACCAACTCTCCCGGTGGACACTACAGCTATGAAAAAGTCTGCACCGAAAAAATCGAGCTGCTGCATCTGCTCTATTCGCACATGGTCAAGACGGTGGACAAGCAGACCGGCCATGGAAAAAACACAGTGAACGTTGTATCCGATTCGGACCCGGTTTCCATAGCGTCGAAGTTCCAAATCCAGATGAAGGATTTTATAGAAGACAATCCGTGGGTAATCTACTATGCCGTTTTCAAGGATTTGAAGGACTCCTACTCACAGGCATCCTGGAAGGAATGGGACGACGACAAAAAGAACATGACCCGCCACCAGATAGAGCTCCGGTGGAGCAACAGGGCGTTGAGGACAAGCCACAATTTCTTTGTCTGGTGCCAGGTGAGGGCGCATGAGCAGTTTCTTGAAGCCGCAAACTATGTCAGGGAGCAGGGAATCATCCTAAAGGGCGACATACCAATTCTAATCAACGAGGACAGCGTTGACTGCTGGGCATGGCCAGAACTTTTCGACCACAAATCCAGAGTTGGCTCGCCTCCCGACGGTGGAAGTCCAACAGGTCAGAGATGGGGTTTCCCCGTCTACAAATGGAGCGCGATGCAGGAAAACAATTTCTCATGGTGGAAGGACAGGCTGATTTGCGCCGGAAGATATTTTTCCGCATTCCGTCTGGACCATGTGATTGGATTTTTCCGTATGTGGATTTATCCCGAAAAGGAGACAACCGCGGCACTTGGATATACAAACTACTACTCCACCATGGAAAAGGAGATTCTGGAGGACCAGGGATTTTCAAAGGACAGGCTGGAGTGGCTTTCAAAACCCCACATCCCGACAAGCCTAATCAGCGACGTGACAGGCTCAAAGGAGATTGCCGAATCCGCTCTTGAAAAAATCTGCTACAGGATTGGAAACGAGGAGCTTTGGAAATTCAAAGAGGACATAACAAGCGACTCCATGATTTATTCAACCAGATTCTGCGAGGACGACGCTCTTGACCAGAAGATTGCGGAAGTGTTTGCCGAAAAATGGCTTGACCGCACCCTGCTGGAGATTGAGGAAGGCCAGTATGTTCCGGTCTGGAAATACAGGGACACGACGGCATGGAAAAGTCTGGACGAAAATGAAAGAAAAATTCTGGAGGACGAATTCGCTTCCCTTGATGAAAAGAATATGGAAATCTGGCTTGCCAACGGGAAAAACACGCTAAGCTCCATACTTTCCGCAACAAAGATGCAGCCATGCGGCGAGGATCTTGGGCCACAGATTCCCGGTATGCGAGAGGTTCTTGTGTCGCTGAACGTCGCACTTCTGAGGGTCCTGCGCTGGTCAAGGGAATGGGAAAAGGAAGGCTCTCCCTACGAAAGTTTCTCATCCTATCCACAACTATGCGTCTCATGTGTTTCGGTGCATGACAGCTCAACGGCACGGCAATGGTGGAACGAAGAAAAGGAATCGGTCTACGGATTTTTTGATGCCGCATACAAAAACGGATGCCCCACGACAATCTCCCCGCATGAGGATTTTTCACCAACGGCGGCAAGATTTGTTATGGAGAGCTCCGCACGTACTTCGGCGGCCTGGTTCATAAATCCATTGCAGGACTACCTGTATCTGGATGAAAAATTCTATCGCGAAAATCTATACGACGAAAGAATCAACATCCCGGGGACAGTCAGCAAAAACAACTGGACATACAGAATGTCGGTTCCAGTGGAAGAACTTATGGACAACGCGGAGCTTATCGCAAAAATCAATTCGGTATGCGAAATCCACAAAAAATTTACGGAATATAAATCGGAAAAAAACATGGAGGAAGGGAAATGAAAATTTCTTACAACGAGTTTCACATAAGCAAAAAGGTCAGGGACCTATGCAAATTTGACAGTACGCTCTACAGTTCCAGCGGGAACGCAATCTTCGCAAACTTCAAGGCTGTGCAGGATTTCCAGATAAAGCTGAACGCACTTTTTAGGGAACGTGGAGAAAATGAGAAGCAGGTCTCGGCAGGCAACCTCAACGCAATGGGATTGATTGACGAAATCTTCCATTATGTGTGCATGCTTTTCCGACGCGACAAGGCCCCGAAATGTTTCACCAACCTTCTTTCCGATCTGGACACATATTTTGGCAAGCAGGAAATCGACCGTCTTCTTTTACAGTTCATGGAGACTTTTCCACCGGTCGCTGTCTATCAGAAAAAACTGACCAACGAGGACTATCTTTTCCAGTCGGCCTACGAAAAAAGCACCAACCAGCAGAGGAGCAACAGGGAGCAGGTCCTTG
>DGGQ01000176.1 GCA_002392275.1 Treponema sp. UBA3870 | reverse complement strand
CGCTGCAGGCGCACAGATTGAGGGAACTTGGTTGGATCCAAACTGGAACGCTAACTGGACTCTTGGAGCCGACACAGATGGAAACTTTGCGGTAACACTTTCAAATGCAAAGACCGGAAAGACAATCTACAAGTTCACAGAGAAGAACACTGATGACGGTTTCAAATGGGATGCTGGACTTGATGGAGTTTCTCTTACATTCTCTTGCAAGAAGACACTTCGCATTTACAAGTTCACAAAGGGTCTTAGCCTCAACACTGACCTCACACTGGACATCGATCCACAGTGGAAGCAGGCCGACTATCAGGTTGTTATGAAGATGGTTGACAGCGGTTCAAACATTTCTGCACCTGAGGTTACAGTTCCAGAAGTTACAGTTCCAGATGTTACAGTCACAACACCAACAATCACAGTTGATGGAACTGGTGTAAACGTTAGCGGATTCGAGCAGTAATTCCTGTTATTTGGATTTGATGCTTTTGAGCTAATCACAGAGGACTGTCTTTCGGGACGGTCCTTTTTTTTCGAGGCCCGGCTTTTGTCTGGGGTATATCTATAGTCTAATGAAAAAGTATTTTTGAAGAGAAAATCCACTCGGATTTGAAATTGCAACGTAATTTCCGACTGTTGATTTGAATTAATAGCACCCGGATTCCTTATATTTCAATAAACTGGAATTTCTTCAGTAAACACTATTTAGGGAGAAAATATGTATTCAAAAAACGATGCCGCAAAATTTCCACCGATGGGCTGGAATTCCTACGACTATTACGGGACCATGGTGAACGAGGATCAGGTCAGGGCGAACGCGGAATACATGGCGAAAAATCTAAAGGAATATGGCTGGGAATATATTGTGATAGACATCCAGTGGTCGGATCCGGACGCAGGCTCCCAGAATCCAAAAGTCCAGTACATCCCCTTCAGCAAATTCTGCATAGACGAATACTCAAGGCAGATTCCCGCTCCGAACCGTTTTCCGTCAAGCACAGGTGGCCGTGGATTTGCGCCCCTTTCCGAATACATACACTCGCTTGGACTCAAGTTTGGAATCCACATCATGCGTGGCATACCAAGAATCTGCGCACAGAACCACACGAAAATTCTTGGAACCGACATAACTGCCGACCAGATTGCGAATCCATTCAGCATAAGCCGCTGGAACGGAGACATGTACGGGGTGGACTGGACCAAGAAGGGGGCGCAGGAATACTATGACAGCATTTTCAGTCTTTATGCGTCGTGGGGCGTTGACTATGTTAAGGTGGACGACATCTGCAACACGAACATGTATCCCCAGAATCCATATTCCGCGGAAAAGGAAATCGAGATGATTGCCAGCGCCATAGAAAAATCCGGGAGACCCATGGTGCTTTCGCTGAGTCCTGGTCCCGCCTTGATTGAAAAGGCATGGCATCTTGAAAAATACGCGAACCTCTGGAGAATCACCGACGACTTTTGGGACACATGGCCGCTCCTTAGGGCAATGTTTGAACGCTGCGAGGTCTGGCAGAAACATGTTGGTGCGGGATGCTGGCCCGATTGCGATATGCTTCCGCTTGGAAAACTTGGACGCGGATTTGGCTCCGAATGGTACACAAGGCTTACCCCCGCCGAGAGACGGACAATGATGACCCTCTGGTGCATTTTCCGAAGCCCCCTGATGATTGGAACCGACCTTCCGCAGCTGGACGGGGAGACCCTTCCGCTTCTCACAAACAGGGAGGTCCTTTCGCTCGAAAAGAACAGCCACGGTGCGAGACAGATTTTCCGCGACGAAGACAAGTGCGCATGGATGAGCCTTGGAAACGGTTGCCCAGCAAAAGGAATGCCCGTAAATATTGCCCTATTCAATTTTAGGGACGAGGATTCGGAAATATCCGTAAACCTTGCCGAGACAGGATGCCTTTCCCCGGGTGGACTTTATTCGCAGCGTGATTTGTGGGAGCAGAGAGACTACGCTCCTGTTGCGGGTGACAGCGTTCTTGTAAAGTCGGTTCCGGCGCATGGAGCTGTGCTTGTGAGACTTTTTTAGCTAAAAACTTGCTTCAAAAAATCCTTAAGTGGTGTATACTGTGTAAAGGAAGATGGTTTACCGGTGGGAGAAAGAAAAACAACGAGGAGAACTCGAAATGCGTAACAGCGGCGGCCAAAAAAAATCAGTAAATTCCCTTAAGATTAAGATTGCGGTAGCCATGGCCCTTGCGGCTCTTGTCCTGACCTTTACGATGGCAATAATCAGCCTGAAGCTTTATGAAAGCAACTCACGTTCGGAGCATATCCGTATGGCGAATGGGGCGGTGGAGCTTGCGGCAGGCAGCATTGACGTGGACATGGTTGGGGAGTACATAAAAAACGGAAAATCCACCGAGGGCTACGCCCAGTCACACAAACGACTGTGCGAAATCCGCGAGAACATCCCCGACATAAAGTATCTATATGTCTACCAGATTCTTGAGGACGGATGCCATACAATTTTTGACACCGACGCTGAGGGCCAGGACTTCGCCGTGGGGGATCTTATTGAATTCGACGAGACCTTTCTTCCGCTGGTCCCCGACCTTCTTGCCGGAAAAGAGATTGAGCCGCTTGAATCCAACGACCGCTATGGATGGCTCCTTACAGTCTACAGACCCACGTTCGGCAGCGACGGAAAAACCTGCGTTTATGTCGGTGCGGACATTTCTATGGACAAGCTGAAGGAATACGAGCGGCAGTTCATCGGGAAGATTGCCCTGTATTTTGTTGGAATCTTCGTGGTGATTCTGACCATCGGACTGTGGCTCTCGAACAGGTACCTTTCCAAGCCAATCAACAGGATTGCGTACTATGCCGGGGACTTCATGTCCAGCAATGGAAATCTTGCGGAAATGAATGCCTGTGTCGAAAGAATCAAGGAGCTTGGAATCCACACCGGCGACGAGGTTGAAAATCTTTACCACTCGTTCTCCCAGATGACCGAGGACATGGTGAGCCACATCAAGAGCATACGCGAGCAGGCCTCCACAATCAACAGGATGCAGAACGAACGCATCCATATTATGGAACGCTACCAGTCCGACCTGGAGAACAAGGTTGTGGAGCGGACGCATGAGCTTAGGCAGGAGAAGGAAAAATCCGAGCGGCTTCTTCTTAACATACTTCCCGCCCCAATCGCAAAGGAGCTGAGCGAAAAACCCGGACAGATTATAGCCAAGAAATATCCGAACGTGACGGTCCTTTTCACCGACATTGTTGGATTCACAAAGCTGAGCGACAGGATGAGCGCGGAACAGGTTGTCACCATGCTGAACAAGCTGGTCTCACGTTTTGACATCCGGGCGCAGGAAAGCGGCATTGAAAAAATCAAGACCATAGGTGACGCATACATGGCCGCCGTCGGTCTTAGGGAGGATGCCGGAAACGGTGGAGCCGAAAAGATGGTCCGTTTTGCGCAGGGACTTATCGAGGATGTTCGGAGCTTCAACGAAAGGTACAAGTCCAACCTGAAGATAAGGCTCGGAATCAACACCGGGAACCTTGTCGCGGGGGTAATCGGAAAGACCAAGTTCATCTACGACATCTGGGGTGACACAGTGAACGTCGCAAGCCGCATGGAAAGCACGGGGGAGCCAATGAAAATCCATGTGTCGGAATCAAGCTACGAGCAGACCAAGGACGTGTTCAGCTATGGCGAAAGCGTGGAGGTTGATGTCAAGGGCAAAGGAAAAATGAGGACCTATTTTCTTTAAAAAGAGGTTCAAAAAAAATCGGAAAAGGTATACAATTGGTTTGTGCAGACTGGTGCATAGTTTGTGTTCCTGGAGTGTTTACATGAGGAAGGGAATTTTTGTTTTTTTGATTTCGGTCTCTCTGTTTTCCGCACGGACATTCGCCGAGGATGTGTCCATGGTTGTGCGCTATGGAATCTCCGGCCAGGGCAGCTATATTGTCAATGGACATGCCAGCGACGCTTCCGGTGATTATGGTGCGGCGATTTCATTTGAATACGGTATGTCGTTCTACATTCTTGGAAAACAGAACGGAGTCAAAGTTTCGGTTGGCTATCTGCCGCTTGTGGAGCCAAAACTTCCTGTCACAGGCGGTCTTGACGTGGACCTTCTTTTTGGATACTGGGTCCGTTTTCCGTTTGGTCTTTCCGATTTTGCGTTCCAGCCAGAGATTGACTACGGCATTGCGTTTAAATCTGTAAACTCCGGGGACGGCACTTTTAGCACCATGGACCCGAAATTTTTGGTCGGGCTTTCGATGCGGTGGAACAGCCTGGACTTTGCGCTGGGAAATCTTGAGTTCGAGTTTACCCCTCAGTTTGGTGTCGAGACATCCAAGATCAACTCACTTTATTTTGGCGGAAGATTTGGCGTGCATTTTGTTATTGGAAAAAACATCTGGACCGACGAAAGGGTGTCCGAGCGCGAGGGAAAGATTGTCGATGTAATCCAGTCACTGATTGCTCAGGAGCCTTCGCTGAATGGAAATGTGTCGGTCTACCGTTCCAAGGAGGGAATCTCAATCTGCCTTGAGTCCATGAACTACATGCGTGATTCGTGGGAACTTGACGAGGCGGAGTTCAAGAGGCTGGACAAAATCATAAGGGTGCTGAGAAAGTACGACTACAGGATAATGGTCGCCGGTCACTGTGCCATGATTGTTCCTGACGAGCCGCCCAAGGAAAAAAAAACCACCGCCACCGTAAAAACTTCCGATGGGGATTCGGATATGGATGATGAAAACCAGGAAGATGATTTCATTGTCGATGGGACGGAGGAGACAGTCGATCCTGACGTGGAGCTTTCCAGAAAGAGGGCGCAGGTTGTCGCGGACTATCTTATCGAGAGGGGTGTCCGTTCGCCGTCCGAAATTATTGTGGAGGGAAGGGGTTCGTCCGAGCCAAGGAGCGACAACAATACCGAAGCTGGTCGCAGAAAGAACAGCCGCGTGGAAATCATACTGATGCGCAAGGTCAGCATGACTAAATAGATTTTTTGCAGGGATTTGCGAGTATTTTCATTTGAAAATTTCATTTGAAAAATACGGCCTTGTGGTGTATAATTTTACATTATGGCAGAACAGACAATTGAAAATGCAAGCCCGGTTGGTCAGCAGATTAAAAATCTTGCTGGCTCCAAACCTGTTTCCTATTTGGTTTTCAACAAGCAGAAAATCAGCCTTGTTGCGAAAATCACCATCGGACGCGAGACTGACAACACTGTGGTCGTTGACAACAAACTGGCCAGCCGCCACCATTGTGTCATCCAGAAAATCCAGAACGAATACTTTCTCAAGGACGAGGAAAGCACAAACGGCACATTCCTTAACGATGCCCGTATACCTTCCGACAAATGGGTGAAGCTCAACCCGGGTGACAAAATCACGGTTGGCAACTCCAGCATGGTGATTTCCTAGAGCGGGGCAGACTGCTTTTGATGTACACGGAAGCGGAGCTGGACGCACTCAGAAAGAAGCTGCTGTCCATCAGAAACATGAAAACCCTTCCCTCAGAGGGGACCGTGTTTGGCGTGGTTGAAAGAGCGATAAAGACCCTTGGCGAGGAAAGCAAATCCTACAGGCCACATGGGAAGGACAAGAGTCCCGGTGGTCTTTTGGATTTTTGCGGCCAGAAAAAGGATGTCATTATTGTTCCCGACCTTCACGCGCGTCCAGATTTTCTGATAAAGCTAATCGATTCGGACATTGACGGAACCAGCGTTCTCGAGGCACTGAACAACGGAAAACTCATACTTGTGTGCGTGGGGGATGGTGTCCATACGGAGACTCCCGGACGCTGCCACGACAGATGGATTTCTGCATACAAAAAATGGTGCGATGGTCAATGCGAGTGCGAGGAGATGGCGGAGGAAATACTGGAAGCCTTCCAGACCATGTTCGTGGTGATGGAGATGAAAAACTCTTTCCCGTCGGCGTTCCATTTTCTCAAGGGAAACCACGAGAATGTCCTGAACG
>DGGQ01000145.1 GCA_002392275.1 Treponema sp. UBA3870 | reverse complement strand
CCAGCGTTCGTTCTGAGCCAGGATCGAACTCTCCATCATGTATACTCTTGGCCCGTAGGCCAGAAGCTTTCCTGTCTTCCTGTCGCGTCCACCTTCTCTTTTGTCTTCCTTCCGTCCCTTCGCTGTCAAATACTCCCGCCACTTCTCTGTTGTGACGACAAGGGTTAATATATCACGCCACGCCCACATATGTCAACACCGAGGAAGCTTTTTTTTCAAATTTTTTTATTTTTTCAAAAAAAATGAACACCGAAATGTCCCGGCACCTTGCCAAATGAAAAAAAATCGGATTGTGGTCCTTTTATGCGTGGAGGATGCGGACTAAGCTTGTAAAAAAATGTAAATTCGGTCTCTACGCCGGATTGGAGGGGGTGGGCCGCATGGACCACTTGCGCAGCAATGAAACCCCGGAAAGCCGGTTGACAATGTGGGCGCACAGAAGCGACATGTTTGTGCAGGGAAATCTTTCGGATGCCGTCCATAAAAACACATAAAGCACAGAGAATCCATCCAGAGCAAATGGTTTAACATCAATGACAAGCTTCCTGATTATATTCAGATTCTGCGCCACAATGCAACGCAGCAAGCATTTCATCTTTCAGGCTTGTAGGTCGAATTCAGAGTTTTAGGTGAATTAACAAAAAAACGACATTCTTTATAAAATTTTGAATAGCCACAAATAAAACAACGGAGAGATGCAAAAGAGCATTGCATTTCATATTTTCCTGTTTTCGTCCGGGCACGAAACATGGCAGGAAGGCTTGCACCGCGGTCAGAAAGAACATGAAACGAATGCTCACTATGAAATAGATGATTTGCGATAGAATCATTACAGCAAGGATCTTAACTTAAAAAAAAGCCCCTGCATATCAATTCTTGCAAAATCCGAATTTTGAACTAGTACTTGATGCTGAGCTGCAATCCGAGGCTTGTATTCCAGATATTCGCAAGGCTTGTCGTATTGGCACCAGTCATGAAATCAAAGCTTGTGTCCAGAACGATGTTCTTCGTAAAATTGAAAGCAAGGCCTGTACTTAAATCAATTGAAGTTCTGTCAAAGAAAGAGTTTTGATTGACCCTTGAGCTATTTGTGCTTGTCGTACTGATAAGATTTCCAAGTGAAAAGCTTCCTCCAAGATTGAAAACCAGGAAATCAGGCTTTATTGTATACTGAAGAGCCACATTTGCATTTGCTCCCATATTGAATGAAGAGTTTGTTATATTGTTCTGTGAGCCAAATCCAAAGCTAAAAGGAATTGCCACCGTAAGTCCAAGTGAAACCGCTTCTACAGGATTGAAGATGAGTTTGTAGGATGGAGCCAGAAATACATTTCCTTGGGACACATCTTGTGTTGTAGGCTCGATCCCGGTTCTTATAACTGTTTCCTTGGGATAAATATAGCCTCTGTAGGCGGCATTGAACGTTACGGACTGCACCATGCTGTCGGTTTTATAGAAGTCGTATGTCGCACCTGCATCCAAATCAATGCAGTTGTATCTACTGTTTGTAACGGTAGTGTTTGAGCCTTGCGTAACTTCTTCCTTACGTGTATAAAAATAAAACGCAAAAGATGCGTTGGCCATAAACGTTTTTCCCGCAAGCTCCGTTGTATATCCAAAGTTAAGATAAGGCCGTATGTTATTGTTCGATATTTTATATGTGATGTCATCTATTGATGCGTCTGTGTAGTCAACTTTTGCAGAAAAACTTCCAGGATAGTAGTAAAGCCCCGCCTTTATTCCGATGTTTCCAAATCCAAAGAGGAGTGCAAAATTTAAAGTCGATGAGGTGCCAGTGTTAAGAAAATCTGGAAACGTTACTCCCACAGCAAGTGTTTGAAGATCTGAAGGTATTGTAGTAGCACCGTTTGTGCTTACGTCTACCGTATAGGCATCCGTCTTATTCTGGCTCGTCTGGATATTGGGAATTTTTCCAGAAAAATAGCCGCCCAGATAAAAGTTTCCGAAAGTCTTTGCGGCTCCCAGATTCAGAGTGTTGTTATAGAAATTAGTGAAAGCAAAAATCTTTTCTGGTGATACCCCCCCCAGGTATTTACATCCATGTAATTGTCAACGTCGGTCTTGAACACGCTCTTTGTTGCCGTGTATGTCATGGAAGACTGTGCAAGCGCCAGACCTCCCGCAAGAACCATTGCCGCACCGATGACGGCAAACCTCATTTTTTTCATAAAAAACTCCTTGCCAGAAATCATTACAATTTCTGTCCTTAAATATATTTTAAGGCTGACTATAGTGTTTTTATTATGAAAAATCAATACGCCCTCTAAAAACTGAAGTTTTCAGAGAGTCACAATGGTACATTTATCTGGGAAAGCTACGGACGCAAGTCAGTCCATGCCGACGAGTTTTCGATTGGACGCTATGATTTTTTCTACTTCCGAAACACTCCATCTGGCGGAAAAAACTTTCGGAGCATCGGGTTTCTAAAACCGTTTATACGTCCTGCATGTCTTCACTTTTCCGTCAGTATAAAAGTCGTACTCGTTCCAGTATTCATAGCCGTCGGAATCTTTCCTGTGGATTAGATTTCCTTTGGAGTCATACTCGTACCAGCTCTCATCGCCGTCAGGCTCTTTCTCGTAGATTTCATTTCCGTTGGAGTCGTACTCGTACCACCACTCATCGCCGTCGGAATCTTTCCTGTGGATTAGATTTCCTCTGGAGTCGTACTCGTACCATTCCTCATAGCCGCTGGAAGTTTTATAGTGGATTTGGTTTTCTCTGGAGTCGTACTCGTACCAGCTCTCAGAACCGGAGGAATTTTTACAGTGGATTTGATTTCCTTTGGGGTCGTACTCGTACCAGCTCTCAGAACCGTAGGAATCTTTATAGTGGATTTGATTTCCTTTGGGGTCGTACTCGTACCAGCTCTCAGAACCGTCGGAATCTTTATAGTGGATTTGGTTTCCGCTGGAGTCGTACTCGTGCCACCTCTCATAGCCATCGGAGTCTTTATAGTGGATTTGGTTTCCGCTGGAGTCGTACCCGTACCATTTCTCATAGCCGTTGGAATCTTTATAGTGGATTTGGTTTCCTCTGGAATCGTACTCGGACCATGTTTCATAGTAGGAATCTTTACTGTGGATTTGGTTTCCGCTGGAGTCAAACTCGCGCCACCTCTCATAGCCGTAGGAATCTTTATAGTGGATTTCATTTCCGCTAGAGTCGTATTCGACCATACTGACATAGTCCACCCACCGGTATAAAAGCTTTCCGTCAACGGCTACTTCTTTGTAGAGACGGTCACCGAGATTCTGGGCGGCGGCGGGGAGGGATGCTGCAAGAAATATTGCGAACGCGAAAATGGAGCTTCTTTTTTTCACGGCTTTCTCCTGAATGTGGTTTCTTCTATTTTATTATAACTATCTTACTATAACAAGCGGATTTGTATAAATGCAGAACCAATGCCATTAATTTTAACGGAACAATGCCGAATTTATTTTGGCATCCATTGGTTAGCGAGATGCTGAAACAAGTTCAGCATGACGTTAAAGCTAATGACGTTGGGTGCAAAACAATTTTTTGTTGAAGACAGATAGGGGTGCATACCGTTTGTTCGCCCGGCGTGGAAGGGTGCCGTAGGCAGGACCGGACGCAAGGCCGGGACCGAGCGTTAGCGGGCCCTGGAAGGCCGGTTACACAAGTGTGCGCGCAACACCGTCATGTATGCGCAAGAAAAATCTTTCGGATGGGCGGCATGAAAAAAACAACCTGACGGAAAAGGGTGCTCCATCAGGTCCTTGACATATCGACCGGGAATCCTTATGTTTTTTTAGCTTGCAGAAAAAAATCCATGGACTTGTATGACGGAGGAAATATGGCGGCAGGTGACGACGGAATAAGATATCTGAATCTTGAAAAAATTGGAAAAGAGGAAAAGTCCGCAAAAAAGCTTATGAAGGTGGGCTGCATCCTTGTTTGTATTTTTGGCATCGCAATATTGGGGGCGCTGTTCAAAATCGACGGCAGCACTGAAGAGAAGACCAGAAAAGATATGGAGGCTTTTTCCGGTCTGGAGCTGGGCAGCGAAGAGATGACCATGATTACCAAATTTCTGGACGTGAAAAACATGAGCCCGCTTTATCTGTCCGTAATTCTGCTGATTCCTTCCGCCATACCGATATTCGTGTCAAGGAAAAAGTTCAGTGAGATAGCTTCCGCAAGACGCTATGAGACCATATTTGGAAGCGATACCGACGGGATTATTACCGCATACGAGCTTTCCACCCAGCTCAGACGGCCGGACGCAAAAATTTTTTCCGAACTTGAAAGACTTTTTGCAAAGGGATATTTCCAAAACTGTAGTCTCCAGAAGGGCGAAAATCCCTGCGTGAAGATAGACAATGCTCTCGGCGGCGGCACGATTGGTACAGGGTTTGTGGAAATCAAGTGTCCAAGCTGCGGTGCTCCAAACCGCATAAGGGAAGGAAGCCACGGAAAGTGCAGCTACTGTGAAAATCCTTTGTTCGGAAAAATCTAGGGTCATTTTTTTCGGAAAATCTGCGCGGCATTTACGATGCTTCAAGGAGGAAGTCGATGGAAAAATATTTAAATTTGGATCAGGTCAGGCGACAGGAGTCAAGCGCGGGCAAATTCATTTTATGGGGCTTCATTGGAATCTGCGCTTTTGCACTGGGAATTCTTTGCTGCTTTTTTCCGATAGCGGGTGAAAAAGTGTCCATGAAGCTTCTTCCAGTTTACATAATACTCATGGCTTCTTGCGCAATACCGATATATGTCGGCAAAAGAAAGAAGGGCGAGACAGCCGCTGCAAGACGATACGAAAAAATCTTTGGGAACGATGTGGACGGGACTGTAACGGCAGAGGAGCTTTCTTCACAAACAGGGAAGCCGGTTTTTGAAATATTTTCGGAACTGGAAGTTTTGTTCAGGAAGGGATTTTTCCAGAACTGCAATCTCCAGCTGGGGGGAAACCCATGCGTGAAGATAAACAACGCGCTCGACGATGACACGCTTGGTGCCGGATTTGTGGAAGTCAAGTGTCCAAACTGCGGGGGAACAAGCCGCATAAGGGCCGAGACCTACGGAAAATGCAGCTACTGCGGTCAGAGTCTTTTTGGAGCGGTACAGAAAACATCCAAGTAAAATATTCACGACCAAGGACGGAAATCAATTTTTTGATGGGGGTAAGTGGAAATCCAATCCCCCGAAAATTTGTCACACGGATGGGGCGCGTTAAGAAAGTGCCGCTACGCTACGGTTCTAACGAAGCTATGAAGATAATGCAGTTTATACGTAAATGCTTTGCCGTTGATAAAGGGACGACAGAAAAATCGTTAGATTTTTCAAAATCCGTGTGATGGTTTCTGAGTTTTCCGGTAAAAACGGCACATGATATTTAAAACTTGATTTCCACAAGGCACAGCCACGAATCTTTCATTTTTTTTGATTTGGTGGTATAATCCACGGCACTATGAACACTTTTCCATTAACACACGACCAGCTTGTTGAGCTGACGAAAAAGTTTCCCACGCCGTTCTACATTTACGACGAAAAGGGAATCCGCAACAACATGAAATATTTCAAAAGCGCGTTCTCCATTTTTCCGAAGTTCCGTGAATATTTTGCGGTGAAGGCGCTCCCGAATCCATACATCCTGAAGATTCTTGAATCCGAGGACTGCGGTGCGGACTGTTCTTCCCTTCCCGAACTGATTCTGAGTGAAAAAAGTTCTATCACCGGGCACAGAATCATGTTCACGAGCAACGACACTCCGGCGGAGGAATTCCAGTATGCCGAAAAACTCGGTGCGATAATCAACCTTGACGACATCACTCACATTCCGTTTTTGAAGGACGCTCTGGGCGGTAAAATGCCAGACACAATCTGCTTCCGCTACAACCCGGGACCATTGAAGGAAGGCGGCAATGCTATAATCGGAAAACCGGAGGAAGCAAAATACGGTCTCACACGCGAACAGATGATTGAAGGATACAAAATCTGCAAGGCGGAGGGCGTAAAGCATTTCGGTCTTCATACCATGGTCGCGTCCAACGAGCTGAACCCGGACTTTTTTGTTGACACGGCGAAAATCGTTTTTGAACTTGTGCTTGAAGTGCAGAAGAAAGTCGGCGTGAACATTGAATTTGTGGATTTGGGCGGTGGAGTCGGGATTCCATACAGACCGGGGCAGAAAAAAGTTGATTTGGACTATGTTGCAAAAAAAATCCGCGGACTTTACGACGAGATGATTATCCCGGCAGGACTTGACCCGCTTGAAATCTGCTTCGAGTGCGGTCGTCCTATCACAGGCCCATACGGTTGGCTTGTGACAAAGGCAATCCACCAGAAGCACATCTACCGCGAGTATGTCGGCTGCGACGCTTCCATGGCAGATTTGATGAGACCTGGAATGTACGGAGCATACCACGAGGTTCAGGTGAGCGGAAAGGAGAATCTTCCCAAGGACCATGTTTATGACGTGACTGGAAGTTTGTGCGAAAACTGCGACAAATTTGCGGTGCAGAGGGAGCTTCCAAAAATCGACGACGGGGATCTTTTGATTATCCACGATGCCGGTGCTCACGGACGCTCGATGGGATTCAACTACAACGGAAAGCTCCGCGCGGGTGAACTTCTTTTGCGCACAGACGGAAGCATAGTGCAGATCAGGCGGCGCGAGACAATAGAAGATTATTTCGCCACGCTGGATTTCGGTGGACTGGATGCGTTCAAGGCATAAGGCTTAACATTGATTTTACACGTCCCCGGATTCGTCCGGGGATTTTTTATGAAAATGCAGATTGATGACTACACCTTGTCGGCAATCTCCTTTACCTCATCCTCATTCAAGCCAGAAATCTGGGCAATCTGGGACAAAGAAAGCCCCATTTTAACGGCATTCATCACAATCTCCCTTTTAGCCTCATTCTTTCCTTCTGCTCGTCCTTCTGCTCGTCCTTCTGCTCGTCCTTCTGCTCGTCCCAACGCCAATCCTTCTGCCTTGCCTAATGCAAGCCCCTCCGCCTTTCCTTTTTCAAGACCATCCTGCATCATGGCATGCATATTGGAGATTCTATCAATTTCAGCAATTTCCTGCCTGTACTGGGCGAACCACAAATCGCGGTCCGAACTGATTGACGACAACGACTTTTGTGCCTGCATAAGCCCCTCCTCCTTATCCGTAAGAGTCTTTATAATGCCCTGTTTATCCGGGTTGTCGGCATCCTTGAGGAACACAGCCCAGTTTTCTATTTTTGTATTCTCCTCCAGACGGTCCTCTATGCCCGTGACCTTCGTCAAATCGATGAAAACAACATTCAGCGAATTTGAAAGTTCCCTTCCGTCCTTCGTCCTCATCGCGTAACGACTCACGACATCTTTATTTTTTGGATCATAGGCAAAATCGAGGACTGTAATCTGATACACGACTGGCGCGCTCTCCCATCTGCTCCCTTTTTTAAGGTAGGTCGTCTCAAGCCGCGCGACCTGATATTCAGCCCGTTTACCGTAATCATACTTCTGGGCGAAAGCCTGCATCTCTATGTCAGCAGAAAATCCGTCTTCAAACTCGCATGCGATGTCATAGCTGACCCCACGCTGTCCCACAAATTCCATGGGAGCTTCAGTAGCCGTCAAAGCGAAAGTCCGAATTTTCCTTTCAGTTGCGGCTTCAAGAAATGAATGCAAAGCATCGTGCGCCTCCTTCGTAGGGCTAGTAAAAAGCGCTTTGAAAGTGGAGTCGATGCGTGGATTCAAAAGAGCACCGCTATGCATCTGGGAAATATATTCCTCTTCCGTCCGGAAATTTTTAAAATCCATACTCTAAGTATAACACAAAAATTTTCAATCGGAAAGATTTTTCGAAATACCCACGCACCCTCGCACAAGGAAAGAGAAACAAACCTAAAAAAAAGGAACCCACCCCGCAGGATGGATTCCATAAATCGCAGCAAAAGAAAATTATTTTGCAGTGTCGATTGGCTTCATGCTTGTCATGTATGCGCGGAGCTTCTTTCCGACAGTCTCAATCGGGTGGTTGCGGATTGCCTCGTTAACCAGAACCAGAGTCTTGTTCGGAACGGCGTTGGTCTTAACGTCAAGTCCCTTACCGATGTCGGCTGTGGTCACGGAATTCTTCATGAAGTCTCCAAGAAGAGGAACACATGCGCGCGCAAAGAGATAACATCCGTATTCGGCGGTGTCGGAAATGACCTTGTTCATCTCGTAGAGGCGGCGGCGGTCAATCAGGTTTGCAATCAGCGGAACCTCGTGGAGTGACTCGTAGTATGCGCTCTCCGGCTTGATTCCCGTGTCAACCATTGTCTCGAACGCAAGCTCACATCCGGCCTTGACAAATGCGACCAAAAGGATTCCCTTGTCGAAATATTCCTGCTCGC
>DGGQ01000060.1 GCA_002392275.1 Treponema sp. UBA3870 | reverse complement strand
AGACCTGAATCAGATGGCTTTAAGGGGCTTTATCTGTTGGGCACGCAAAAAAATGACAATAACCTTCGTTCTTATATGGAAACTGGATTCCGAGATGATCCACATTCAATAATGAAACTTATAGATGATGCAAAATCCCTGGGATTCGCATATATATTTTTTGATTTGCCACCTTCTTTTGGTTATTATGAAAAAATTATTCTCTCCAATGCTACGGATATTATACCAATAATTGAGCCAGAGGATTTTGCAATTGAGAGTTTGACAAATTTTAATGCACAGATAAAAAAACTGAAAGTACAATATAGTGGAAAATTTTCACCATGCAAATATCTGATTGTGAATAAAGGAAATCCACAGAAATCGGTGCATAGATATTGGATTGATACATTAAAAAAATCCTCATATGAAGTTTTTGAATTCCATGATTCTAGGGCTGTTCCTGGATCCATATCTTATCATGTGCCGATGCAGGAATATCAGCCATCAAATCCATTCTGCAAAAGCATTGCTTTATTGGCGAAAAAAGTTAAGTGAGGGCATATATGAAAAAGAGACCTCCATTAGAAGAAGTGCACAGAAATCTGAGTTTTGATATTGATGATGAATCAGCGGAAAATGATACATCATCCGCTAAGAAAACAGAGTATGCAATAAATGCTCTGGTTGATATTCCTATTTCTGAAATAGAGCTTGATAAAAATATTCGAGATATATATGCAGATGATTCACTTGAAGAGCTTGGGGACTCCATCCGCGAAAATGGCCAAATACAACCGATAGTTGTGACTCCAAAGAATGGTAAATATATTGTAAAAACTGGGCACCGCAGGTATAAGGCATGTCTATTGCGAGATGTCAAGACTGTAAAATGTATTGTAGAAAATGATTTTAGCAGTGAGCGAGAAAGGATTATCATCCAGGCTACGGAAAATGAGCAAAGACTAAACCTTTCTTCGCGAGAACGAGAATCTTATATTGCTCAGCTGATAGATATGGGGATGACACAAACTGAGATAGCCAAGGCACTGCATAAAACAAAGGGGTGGGTTAGCGAAGCTCTTAGGGCCCATAGTTTTGTAAGCGAAAATAAAGGGCTGCTAGATGAGTTGAGCGAAGAGCCTTCCACCAGAGATACATGGAAGGCCAGTACATTGACAAAGAAGCAATTGGAGAGTGTTATTCGGGAAGCAAAAAAACAAGGGGGAACAAAGGAGGCATTTAAGAGGGAAGTCACGAAAAAGTATAATCAGAATATCTCATTAAAGAAAAAAATGGCGACGCAAGTATACTCGTGTACTGTGCAGATTGATTTTGAGAAGAAGGATGTCTCCATAGAATTGACGAAGTTTTATGATGAAAAGCTAGCGGAAATCATTTTAAATGACATAAAAAATTATTATGAAGGTAAGAATTTTAATATTCAGTGAATCATATGATATATAATAAATTACAATTGGTTATAAGTATTGAAAAATAGTATGCGATTTATTAAGTGTTATAGTAAAAATTGTTTTTGTGAATGAAAAATCATTAAAAAATTTTTTTTTGTAATTTTTTTGGGGTGAGGTATTATATCTGTTTTTTTGAGAAGGAATGATTATAAATTATCTTATTTTCTTATTATAAATAGATCCTATTGATGGTTTTTTTTGTTTATAAGATAAAATATAAAATAATGAATAGAAGGTTCATAAAAAAAGGAATGGATTTAGGTGAACCCAATGATTGGAAAAAAAATCTCTCTAACTAGAGACTGATAATAATTTTTAGTGAATCCTTGTCTGGAAATTTACCGTTAGGTTTTTCTTTGCAACTGTATAATAGATTTTTCGTATAGGGCCGTATAAACTGTTATAAAAATAACAATTCGTAATTTTATTGTAGCCTCTTTATATTTTGTCATATATTTGTTGCTAGTACATAACGGGTATCTTTTGGCTGCATAATTTGTGGAGATTTGTAAAATGTTATTCCCAGAGAGTCTCGGTCAACTGTAAACCTAAGGCCTGGATAATATTTTGCTTTGATTTGCTGAATCTGATCAACGATGTATCTGAAATTTGCTCGTTCTTGTTCCGGCTGGATTGTTCCACTGAATTGTGCGACCATACTTGATCTTGGGATAAAGATTCCATCTTTTCCAATAGAGTTGTTTCTATAAATAATCCATGCATATAAGTCTTTACCCATGGCACTGGAAATTTCTTTGTAGACGGTGTAGTCAATAGGAACTGAATGTCTTTTGCAGAGTTCAACAAATTTGTTGTTTAAAACAATAGAAAAGGAGATGTTTCGTTTGTCGGAAATGGAGTCATCAAGTTCTATGTATTGTAGGCTATCGATAAACATTATGTTTCTGATGGACAATTTTTTTGCTTGAACAAATCCTCGGTCTGATTCGGAAAAGAATTCTGGAAACAAACTTTTTTGGGCTACTGAAATGTTTTCATCTTCGTAAATAAATGTTGCAGATTTAAACCTGTTGAGCTGTTCCATTATATCTGTTCCACGCTGTTTTCTGAGCTGCATTTCATCCAAGAGTTCCTGAAGGGAACTGTAGGTTATAGTAATAGTGCCGTCTTTGTTCAGATTGTTTTTTGACTGAACAGCATGTGTGGTCAAAATGGAAAGTAGGAGCCGTCCATATTTACCATAGGGAACTAAGTTTGGACTGTTGAGGTGTAGTGTTATGTTGTTGTATTTTCTCTCGAAGACTTGTTTCTTGACATCCCGGAGGGGGAGGGCGGCTGATATAAAAATGCTGGGTATAAAGCTTCTATATTTTATTAAGTTATTAGCGTCATTAGGGGCATTTGGAATTTCAAATCCGAACGGTAGATTGTTCTCTTGAACAAATTGGTTGCGCAAGTTTTGAGAGTACGAATCTTTGTCGATGAATCCATGTGATGAGTCCATGGGTTCGGTCAGAGTGCGAAGCGGGGGAGTGGGCTGAATATTTTGTATAGCATATTGCATGCTGAAGCCTTGTTGCGAATGGAGCGGGATTGCCAGCCCTATGCTGTTAGGTGATTTGAAATCAGTTACTGGTGTGTGTTGGTCCTGGATTTCAGTTGCGTCCAAATACCGGTCCTCTGGACGCTGTGCTTCTATCGCGCCAGGTTTGTAGCTTTCAGTAAAGATTGACATAAAACATCCCCTCTTTTGCCTATTTTGATGTTTATAGTATACTAAAATAAAGTATAAGTCAAGACACTATGATGCAGGTATCCTCGCAGAGGGAGGGGCTGGTCCGAGGCGCCCTGATTGATGTACTAGAAATTTGTTAGTGTTAAAAAATAGATTTCCATATTTTATATTTTGTGACACGTGTCACAAAATATAAAATGTTTCTTGGTGGTTCGGTGCTGCTATTACGGTCGCCTCTTTTATTTAGGTTGCCGGGAGGGGTATGGCTGCGGGGGCAGTAAAATGTGCGATTGGTGTGTTTGGCCTTTGGGCGGTTACAAAAGTCTGTTTTGCGCTCCGGGACTATTTACAAAAGCTGTTCCGCGTGAGCTTTGCATTCGGGAAGCTGCGAAGGAATGTTTGCCCGTTTTTTTGTGTGTATTTCGGTCCTGGCAGACTTGCTTTTTCCTTGGTTCGCGTCTTTTCTTGATGTCTTTTTTTGTCCTCTGGTTGTGCGGGTGCGGGCTAGCCAAGGAGCAGGAGCTCTTTTTGTTTTCTTCCCCGACCTGGATCAACGCTATATATGGTGTACATACTTTGCTATGTATAATCAGTATTCTGTCTACCAAAATCTTTATCAGCCTCGCTTTTTTTCTTATGATACCCCTGGTGCTATTTGCGTGATTATACGTTGGTGTTGTATATTTATGCAGTGAGCTGGATTATAGTTCCTCAAACTAAAATTACACTACAGGACGATTTATAATTAAGAAGAAGAAATAATCCGGTCGCCATGCAATTAAATCGATGTATTCCAGCTGGTTATGGTAACAGTTTGTATTTTCCATTGATTTGGTAACAGTTTCTTCCAAGATTCTAGATAAACTGTTACCATGGTAGTCTATTTTTGTAGACGGTTAGCATATGTTAAGCACTTTTGGTAACAGTTTATAATAGAAAGGGCTGACCAAAAAGTTCGTTGCGTAGCGTCATTCCGAACTCGTTTCGGAATCCATGCACTATATTTAGCGCAGATGCTGAAATAAATTCAGCATGACAATACTTTTGGGTCGGCCCCAAGTCAAATCCTTATATTGCCCAAAGTCCTTGGGATTTTTGCTTGTGCCATTGTACATAACGGCTGTTATTTTGGCGGGGTGCTTGGCGCGGGCACAAAAAAATCCGGCTACAACTCAATGTGACCGGACTGATGTTTTTTTGGAATACTTTTAGAAGGAAACCTGGAAGACCAGCGGTATCTGTACATCAAAATGCGGGTCGTTTGCTGTCGCCTGGTTGCTGAAGCAGTTCAGGATGTTGAACGCTATACCTGCGTCAAGTTTTGCGTTTTCACTGAATTTGTATTCAAACGCGTTCGTGATTCTGAAATTCGACACCCAGTCCAGCTTTGATGTGTCCCCTGATTCCGCTACGGTCAGCAGCGTCGGTTTGTATCCGTTTTCTGCGGCATCCATTCCAGTATAGTGGCGCACGTTCAGGTAGACCTTCAAATCATTTTTTCGTGGAT
This sequence comes from Treponema sp. UBA3870, assembly GCA_002392275.1. GTDB lineage: Bacteria > Spirochaetota > Spirochaetia > Treponematales > Treponemataceae > Treponema_D. The sequence continues at coordinate 3,863 of DGGQ01000060.1, read as the reverse complement.
GAACGTTGTACAGCATGTTGACCATGTTCTCCATGGCGATTCCGTTTTCTATCCCGGATGCAACGTCCCGCTGGTTCATTGTGAAATTGTTTATGGTGGTCACGGAGATGCTTCTGTCAAACACATATCTCGCCCTAAAATCTATTCCAAAACCCCAGAGGTCCTTCCCGGCCGCCGTCGTCTTGTTTTTGTTCTTATATTCCCCGGTGAATCCCACAAGTGCCGTAAGGTTCTTCAGGAACGGGAACGCGGGTTCGTAGAATGCGGCCAGAGCAAGCTCCTCTTTCGCAAATTTTCCTGTGGCCGTGACCTTTCCCACATTTTTCAGTGTGAAGCCCGCCTCTGCCATGAAAGTGTCCACCCCGAAAACAAGTTTGTCCGTGACCGCCAGATTGCTGTCCCCGGTGTTCTCGTCGCCAAGAAAATTCAGATTCATCGCGCCAGCCCTGATTTCGAAAGGTCCGTTTTTGAATTGGAACATTGCGCCAAGTTTTTTGGATGAAGAGGAGCCGCACTGAGAGCTTATGTCCATCGAGAGATTTTTTGTGGTGATGCTGGAAATCATTCCTGGATTGTAAACCGAGAAATCTATGCCGTCCATCAACAGCGCGCCATCGGTGACACAGTTCAGCGACCTGCCGTCCCATGAGCCCATCCTCAAAAAGAAGGAGCCTGCCCTGCCGAATGAGACCCATGCATTGTATTTTTCAAGCGAAAAGTTTTTGAACCACTCGTCTGCCGTTCTGTTGAAAGCAATGTACGGGTCCATCTCCAGCTCGATTCCAACATTGTCGGTGCCCATTGAAAAAAGCAGACCGCTTGCGATTGCGCCGTAGCCTCCGTAATCAAGGAAAGTCCATTTGTCAAAATTGGTGGAAACTATGTTGGACTTCATTTTAAAGGAAACATTTATTTTTGGCTGAGCCATAACGGATCCGGCGACCAAAACTGATGCGGCCGCCAGGGTGATAATTTTTTTCATAAAACCTCCTGTCAAAAAATCCCGAATGCATCATCAGAATAATATCCTAAATGGACGATTTGTTGAAGATGTCCGCAGAATTTTATCGGCAGGAGGCGTGGAAAACTGTCGGCTAATTTACTTCTTCATTGGACCGCCCCGCCCTGAAAATTTTTTTCCAGTAGACGAAGAGCAGAACCACCGTCAGCACGAATGTCAGAAAATCCGAAACAGGTCCGGCATACAGGACACCGTCAAGCCCAAGGAACATCGGGATGATGACTGTCACAGGCAGCTGGAAGATAATCTGTTTTGAAAGAGAGAGGATGGATGACTGCGTTGGATATCCTATCGCCTGGAAAAACACGCCGGCCGCAATGTTTAATCCGAAGAGCGGAATCAGCATCAGGTATATGCGCATGCACTTCACCCCGAACTCGTTGTACAGGTCGCTCCCCGATCCGAATATGCTGATAATCTGCATTGGAATCAGCTGCGCGAGAAGGAACGCCACTATTGAAATTACGCTTGATATTGTCGCTGTCAGTCGGAAAGTTTTTTTAACGCGGTCAAAATTTTTTGCGCCATAGTTGAACCCAAGGATTGGTTGCGAGCCGGTGCAGAGTCCAAGCACGATGCACATGATTATGCTGAAGGTCTTCATGGTGATTCCAAGGGCCGTAACTGGTATGTCCGATCCGTATTTGCTTGTGGCCCCGTATGTCACGAGAATATTGTTCCTGACTGCTATGGCAATCACAAGCGCAATCTGGTTGATGAAGCTGGAAACGCCCAGCCTTGTTATGGACCATGACACCGAGAAAGATTTTTTCCAGACATCCCTTGTCAGCCTGATTGTCTTTGTCCGCCGCATGAGATAGAAAATATTCAGAGCTGCGTTGACGGCCTGTCCCATTATTGTTGCCCATGCCGCACCCTTCACTCCCCAGTGGCAGACAAAAATAAATATAGGGTCGAAGATTAGGTTGATTGCGCATCCCGAAAGCAGACCTACCATGTTGAACCGGGGACTTCCGTCTGCACGTATGACGCTCGCACCTCCCGCGCATATCGATAGGAACGGAATGCCAAGGGAGATAATCAGCCCGTAGTCCTTCGCGTATGGAAGTATTCCTTCTGACGCACCAAAAAGTTTGCAGATTGGTTCAAGAAAAACAATGTAGACGGCGGCTATCACAATTCCGCTTGCGGAAAATCCAATTATCCCCGACGCGGCTCCCATGTTTGCCCTGTCCCTGTCGTTCTGTCCAAGCTTCAGGCTCATAAAGCTTGCGGCACCGTCGCCAAACAGCATTGCGAAAGCCATTGCAAGTGTTGCCATTGGGAAGATTACCGATGTGGCTCCGTTTCCGAGATAGCCCACTCCGTTTCCAATAAAAATCTGGTCGATGATATTGTAGAAAGCGTTCACAACCATGCTGATGATTCCGGGGATTGCAAATTTTGCGAGCAGCTTTCCGATTTTCTCGGTCCCCAGAATATTTTTTTCTGATACATTCTTTTCCATGGGGAACTATATTATTTCAATGGAAGAAATTTGTAAAGGAACCCTGTTTCTTGAGTTTGCCTTATATTTGCCTACCAGACCTGCTTTTTCCCTGTCACCGGATGTGTGAAAATCTGGAAATCTTTTCCATAGGTCTGCCGAAGAAAAACGTTGGACATCATTTCATCGCTTGGTCCATGGAAGATTCCGGTGCGGTCGTTTCTCATCAGAATCATCCGGTCAGAAAACTGCGAGGCAAGATTTATGTCGTGGATTGATATGCAGACCGTCTTTCCTTTCTGGCACAGGTCCCGAAGTATGTCAAGCAGATTGCGCTGGTGGGTTATGTCAACCGAAGAAAGGGGCTCGTCCAAAAAAATATAGTCCGTCTCCTGCGCGAGGCTCCTTGCGATTCTTGTCCGCTGGTACTCCCCTCCCGAAAGCGTTGAGACCGGTCTGTTCCTTAGCCCTGAAATTGAAAGAAGCTCCATAGAGCCGTCTATTATTTTTCTGTCTCCGGGTGTTGATAGCTCGTACCATTTTCTGTGGGCGAATCTTCCGCAGTCAACAACTTTTTCAACCGTGACATTCCACGCGGGGTTTTCGTCCTGCACGAGATACGAAATTTTTTTTGCAGTGTCCTTTGGTCTCTGCCGGAGAATGTTTTTCCCGTCCAAAAAAATGCCGCCATCAATTTTGAGCGACGGATGGACAATCCCGGACATCAGGGAAAGCAGTGTAGATTTTCCGCTTCCGTTCATTCCGCACAACGCCGTTATTGAATTTTCTTTCAGGGAAAAGGATACGTCCTCAAAAACTTTTTTTCCGTTGTACGAGGCGCAGAGATTTTCAACCGTGAACATAGACATCCCTTTTCAGAACGGCTATAAAAAATGGAACCCCGACCAGGGAGGTGATGATTCCAATCGGTATTTCGGATGGGGCGACGGCCGTTCTTGCCACGATGTCGGAAACAAGAAGAAGTATTGCGCCCGAGACCATGCTCTGGGGAATCAGAGTTCGGTGGTTCGGTCCGAATATGCTTCTCATAAGGTGTGGTGCAATCAGCCCGACGAAAGAAATTATTCCACCAGAACACACGGCGCAGGATGTCGCAAGTGTCCCGGACAGTAGAATGAAAATTTTTGCACGGCGGAAATCAAGTCCAAGCGACTGCGCCGTTTTTTCTCCTCCGCCAAGAATGTCCAGTGATGGAGCGCAGAGAAGAAGCATTGCGATGGACACAAGCGATGGAATCAAAAAGAAATTAACCTCGTCCCATCCCTTTGCGTTGAAGCTTCCCATCGTCCATACAAAAATTGAATGAAAATTTTTTTCGTGGAAAATAATCAGCAGAGAGCTGAGCGCGGAAAAAAAAGTTCCCGTCACCGTTCC
>DGGQ01000072.1 GCA_002392275.1 Treponema sp. UBA3870 | reverse complement strand
AACCAAATATCTTCCATTCCATTTTTCCAATTTGATTTAGCTCCGCGACCTTTTTCTCTTTGCCATGTAATTCTGTTTATAATGGTCAATTCTTTTTCTATGGCACGCTGCAAAGAAGAGGTACATTTCCAATCGCCACACATATATAACGAGCCATTGGGTTTTAATTTTTTACAAACCTCTGGAAACCAAGTAGCTAAATATTCATCATAACTATCATTTGTGCGAGAATTAAATTGCATACCATTGAAATTTTTGGATAAATTGTAAGGAGGGTCAATGATTATTAAATCTGCAAATTCATCTGGTACATATTTTAACATATTTAAAATATCACCATTTAAGGTTTTGTTAATTACATCAGTATTTTCTGTAATATTATTCTCGGTTAATAATTTTTGTCTCAAAGGTTCAATTTCTTCATTCGATAATGTTAATGTACGGTTATTTCCAGCGCGCTGTTTCTTTTCCATAAACGATTCCCACTAAAATATTTTTTACAGTATATTCTTTTTTCGTTAAAACATCTATTACTATAAAACCCGAACTATTTCTTCCTTGCTTTGCCCTAAAGTTCAATTCATTTTTTGAGCTTGACTCGATTAAAATATACAAAACTATTTTACTGTAATCAAACCTTCTGTTGGTCGGGAGACCTCGATTCGAATCTCTCGCAAGAAGCCATAAATCGGACAAATTCTGCAACGGGAATGCCTCGTGGATGCAGTTTACGACAATGCTCTATGTCCAGAGCGCAATTTTGGCGGCAGAAAAAAAATCTACGGATCTGAGCATTGGAGCCTCGACACAATTCTTCAGGAAAAAACCAATCTCCATCTTTATGAAAATTGGATACCACCGGACCGGAAAGATTGAAAAGATAAACGAAAAAATGGACATTGTTTTTTATGAAAAAAACTAGTGGTTTTCCTGTAACACATTAGTTACAAGAAAGCTCAAACAGCCTGTAGATTTTTCGATAAAATTTTCCAGTAAAAAGAAGTTTGAAAAATATGCGGTCAAAAAATTTCAGCTCGTTTACAAGCCTCTTTGGCGTGATGGAATGTTCTTCTTTAAAACTGATTTTCAGTCCATTCAAAAGCGATTGAATGTCATCAATTCCGTAAAGTTTGGTCACACCTACATCATTCACAGGATTTTTAAATTTTGATGCACGGACTCCAAATTCCGTGTATACATCCAGCAGAATATGAACTTGTGGATATTTTTCCTGCAAGGCCAGAAAAAGATCATGCAATTGTTCATGGCTAAGGTACATGCTTATTCCTTCAAGAACGACTATTGCATTTTTGCAGTCCGGCAGATTTTTTATTTTTGAAGAATCAGAAGCATCGAGTACCTGCATTTTGTAATTTTCACTTTCTTGATAATAATTTTTGCGTACTGAAATTACGTCAGAAAAATCACAGTCCAACCATTTGGTATATGGATGCTTGATTCTTCTGCATCTGCTGTCAAGTCCGCATCCGATATGAAGAACTATGGAATCTTCTTCTGCGCTAAGCATACTGTCTGTCCAATCATCAAATACACGCGCCCTCATCGCCATGTTGTATGCAAGCCATTTGGATTTTGATTTTCCAGAGAGCTTAAAACTTTCTTCCGCCCAAATCTTCTCGGCCGTCGGGTCGTCCAAAATTATTTTTTGTTTGCTGACTTTTGATTTTCCATACAGCGGAATAAAAAGAGTTTTGTTTACTTCGTTCATGTATTTTTTTCCTTTGCCATTTAAAATCATATTTTGAATTCAAAACGAATCTACCATATTTAATTATTATAACAAAGTTTTCTAAAAAATGTCATGTCTTCAGAATTGTGTTTATATTGACATATAGCATTTTACAAAATAACATAAAAAACAAAAAGGAGAGTTTGGAATGGATATAAAAGAAGCAATCAGACAAAGACATTCTGTAAGGCAGTACAAGGACATTCCTTTGGGAGCGGATGAAAAAGAAAAAATCGAGGCTCTTGTGAAGGATTGCAACGCGCAAAGCGGATTGAACATCCAGTTGATTTGTGACGACCCGGACTGTTTCAATACTTTTCTTGCTCACTACGGCAGATTCAAAAACGCAAAAAATTATATCGCAATGGTCGGAAAAAAATCCATCGGAAATCTGGATGAGCTTGTCGGATATTATGGACAGAGGCTTGTCCTTGAGGCGCAGATGCTTGGTTTGAATACATGCTGGGTTGCAGGAACTTATGGAAAAGGAAAATGCAAGGCAGATATTGAGTCAGGTGAAAAAATAGTCTGCGTGATTGCGCTTGGTTACGGAGAAAACAATGGTTCTGTCCACAAATCGAAATCCGTGGAAAAACTTTGCAATGTTCCAGAATCAGAGAGACCGGATTGGTTTAAGAAAGGATTCGAAGCGGCTGTTCTTGCACCGACGGCAATCAATCAGCAGAAGTTTTTGATTTCACTTGAAAACGACGAACCTGTAATCAAAGCGAAAAACGGCCCGATGACAAAAATCGATTTGGGAATCGTAAAATACAATTTCGAAATTGCCTCCGGGCACAAGTGCAGATGATTCAGGATCCTGTTCCGTCATATCTTTTGGCACCGAGCATCCAGAATTTGTAGCTCAGGTAAAAGAACAGCAATCCGATGAGCGGTGAAAGCCATGAAAGAAGCGGAACGGAATCAGGACGCAGGACCACCAGCGAAGGATAATATGCAATGAACGCAATCGGAATCACAAATGTGAAGATGATTCTGAAAAACGTGTTGAATATGCTCGCCGGATATTTTGCAAAATCTTTGAAGCGGAACATAATCACCATTACATAACCGGAGTTCTGAATCCAAAAACATGTCGCTGCCGCAAAGTTCATGATTGAAATCATAAAAAGTGATGCCGCAAAAAGAAAAAGAATTGTCTGCAAAATAGTTGCAAAAGTCACTGGGATAGCAAGATGGCTCCATGCAAAAATCAAAGTGCCGGTTCCGAATATCAGCTGTCCCAATCCTTTTACGTCAAAAACTTCCGAAATAAAATAAAAGAAAATATTTATCGGACGGAAGCAATATTTTATAAAATCCCCGGACTTCACAAGGTAGCGCAAGTTCCAGTTGTTGTCGAAAAAACATTGGACCGGCGTTAGTGCCACAAGTGAAAATCCATAAAGAAAAAGCATTTCATACATTGTCCATCCATTGATTGACGGAAAGTTTCTGAACAAAATATAGAACGTCACAAAACCGACAAGATTTGAAACAATCATTCCGACGTTTGAAATAACAAAGTCCGCGCGGTAACTCATCTTGCTCTTCAAATCTTGAACAAGAATTTTTCTGTATATGTCAAGGTAAAATCCAAGTCCTCTTCTTTTGATTGCCTTTGCTCCATTCATAATTTCAGCCTCCATTAACGGTTATTCTTTTAAGCGAAATTTTCCAAAAAAGATTTCCTGCACCAATAAGGACGATGCACCAGATTAATTGAAGAACAAGTGAAAATAAAAGTCCGTCTCCAATTGTGTAGCCAGGTTTTTGTAAAAGCACGTTCAGCGGTGTGTCATAAATGCATCTGAACGGAAGATACTGCACGACATTCCGCAATGTGTCAGGAAAAAATGCAAGAGGAATTGCGGCTCCAGAAAGCAAAAGGACGATGCATTCTTTAACCATGTTGAGTCCCCATGTTGATTCCGTGTAAAGGCAGATTGTCGCGACAATCATGTCGATGCTGAAATTTATGACCAATGCCATCACGACCGAAATCACAAAAAACAAAAGGTTGATTCCGAGTGCGATGCTCCCGTGCGTCAAAATATTTATGATGATGAACGTAGGCAAAAATGTCAGAAAAAACGACATTATGTTTTCTCCGATATATGACCAGAAAGCGAATGATCTGAACTTCATCGGTTTGAGCAGTTTGAGCACAATCGAACCGGACTGTATTTCTCGGCTCATGTCCCAGACGATGAACACTTCAAGAAAATTGAACAACGCGGTTGCAAGTACAAGATAAATCAGAGTGTCGTTCAGTGTCATTCCGTTTACTCTGTCCGTCCCGGAAGAAGCATAGATTGCTTTCCACAAAAAATAAATGAGGACAAGATAAATTAAATTTCCAAAAAGCGTTACAAAAGTTCCGAGTCTGTAATGAAGTTTTTCCATCATCCCGACTCGTGTCAACGCAAGGTATTTTTTTATATTCATAAACATCTCCTAAAATCATGCAGTCCGGGAAGCTGCGTTTTCGTATATTTTTTTGATGACCTCTTCAGTAGAAATGTCTTCAAGCTTTATGTCTTTGATGCCGCCTTTTTTTTGATATTCAGAGATGACGGACATGACGTCGGTTTTTGATTCGTCAACGAGAATTTCTTTCCAACCTGAATCTCCAAGATTAAGACGGAGCGTGCGGTATGAACCGAAATAATGTTTCAGGTGGTCAATGTCGTTGTCATAAATCATTGAGCCTCGGTCAATTATCACGATTCTCTGGCACAGAGCATCAACGTCACCCATGTCGTGGGTCGTGAGGATTACCGTCGTGTTTTTTTCTTGGTTAAGTCCTTTTATCAAATCGCGGATTTTTGATTTCATGGAAACGTCCAGACCGATCGTCGGCTCATCAAGAAAAACTATTTTAGGATTGTGCAGAAACGCCGCAAGAATATCGCTCAATGTTCTTTGTCCGAGTGACATCTGACGCACGGGCTTATGCAAAAGGTTTTCAATGTCAGCAAGCTCCCGGTACAAATCGAGCATCCTGTTGTATTCAGGAGTTTCAATCATGTAGATGTCCTTGAGCAACTTAAAAGATTCGATGAGCGGAAGCGACCACCACAGCTGACTTCTCTGTCCGAAAACGACACCGATATTTTCTGCATTGCGGGTGCGGTTTTTATATGGAACGACACCGTTTACAAGAATCTCGCCGCGCGTAGGTTCAAGTACTCCTGTCATCATTTTGATTGTCGTGGATTTTCCAGCTCCGTTCGGTCCAAGGTATCCAACAATCTCCCCGTGCTTGATGTTTATGGAAATGTCGTTCACTGCTGTAACGATTTTGTAGTCGCGTGAAAACAAATCCCTGAGACTGCCTTTAAGACCCTCGTGCCTGTTGAGAACTTTGAATTCTTTTACAACGTTTTTCATAATGATTGCATCTGTTTCCATAAAATTCTCCTTGCGTTTTATACTTATTGATATTATACTTTGCTAGTACGTGTAAGAAAATTATTATTATTACATAATTTAATAACTATTTTATAGACTATGTGTAAAATTGTTATTAAGGAAGAGGTGCTCATGCTGAAACCAAAACGTGGAATAATCATGAAACGAAATGACGGTTCCGAGGTCGTCAATTACAATATTGATTCCTTTCCGGTTTATATCCATGACGGATATATTTTTCCCGGCTGCACTTGGGAGCGTGTTCCGCACTATCATGATGACGTTGAATTTATTTCAGTTTATTCCGGTTCAATGGGATATTCGGTTGACGGCGTAAACATAACTCTCAAAAAGGGCGACACTCTTTTTGTAAATTCCGATGCAATCCATTATTCATATTCAACTGAAAATGATGTAACGCGCTACTATCTTGCAATCATGAATCCGCACATAATCTGTTCGTCCTATGCCGTTGAAACAAAATATGTGAAGCCAGTTATTACTGATAAAAATGTTCCGTTCATTCATTTTAAGTCAGAAGATTTTGATGCTTCGGCCATTTTTCATACCATAAAAAAAATTTCCAAAGAAGAAGAAAATAAAAGCGAGTTTTTAATCACCAAAGGATTTTTTGAGCTTTGGGATATCATCATGCACAGATTTACCGACGCATACCGCGTGCATATAAGTCACATGGAGGAAGGCGATTCGCATAACGAAAAACTAAAGGCGATGATGATTTACATTGACCAGCATTACAATGAGCAGATTAAGCTTAAAGATATTGCCGACGCAGGTTGTGTGAGCCAGAGTCTTTGCAATCAGATTTTCAACAGGCTTACGGAAAAATCACCGGTCGAATATTTGATGCACTACAGAAGCCGCAAGGTTGCTGATTTATTGCAGACGGGAAACATGTGCATGTCGGAGATTGCGGAAGCCACAGGTTTTTCGGGTGCAAGCTACATGGCGGAAACATTCAAGAAATTTTACAGGATGTCGCCGAGTGATTTCAGAAAATCTACATATAAAGAGATGCACAAAGAATTGTAGAAATGATAGAATGTTTCAGAGAAAGCCTCTTTGAAAAAGTTTGAATAAATGCAGGAGAAATTCAAATGAAAACAATTACGAAAAACGACATCAAAAAATCTCTGGACGAACTGGGGATTCATGACGGACAGATTTTAATGGTCCACACATCTTTGAGTGCAATCGGATATGTATGCGGAGGTGCGCAGGTTGTCATTGAGGCTCTGATCGAAGCGGTCGGAAATGACGGAACCATAATGATGCCCACTCAGTCCTGGAAAAATCTTGATCCGGCTGACGGCGTGCATTGGACAATCGATGAAAAAGACTGGCAGATTGTCCGTGATAACTGGCCGGCGTATGACAAGAAAATCACCCCGACAAATACGATGGGAGCTGTCGCAGAAATGTTCCGTTCTTGGCCCGGTTCACTCCGGAGCGATCACCCTGCACGGTCTGTCGCTGCTTGGGGAAAACATGCTGAGCATCTTGTGTCCGGCCATGATCTTTCAAATATTTTCGGCGAAGGTTCTCCAATCGGAAAACTGTATGGGCTTGACGGTGACGTTCTTTTAATCGGCGTGGGTTATGATAAAAACACTTCGATTCATCTTGCCGATGTAAGGGCTGAATATCCTGGAAAACACAACTGCATTGAGCACAGCGCGGTCATGGAAAACGGAAAACGTGTCTGGAAAGAATACGAAACTCTTTTTGTTGACGGCGAAGATTTTGAGCAGATTGGTGAAGCGTTTGAAAAGGAATATCCTGTAAAAAAGACCATGCTCGGCGATGCGGAATTGAAACTTATGAAGCAGCGTGACATTGTTGATTTTGCGGTAAAGTGGATTGAAAAAAATCGTGGAGGTGAAAAATGAAATCAAATTTATTTTCTTGCAAAAAAATTTTTGGACTCTTTTTGTTATGTGCGGCAATTTCATCGTAGGTTTTATCAGCTCCAAAAAACGTAAAGTATGATGACATTTTGAATGATCTGCAAGATGATCTTGATGGATATGAACACAGGACCCTCATTTATTATGGCATGGGTCATAATTTTACTGACTGGGATAAAAAGCCGGTCGCGGTAATGTCAGACCCACAAGCATGGCGCGATGAGGGTAACAGAAAGACAAAAAAATAAATCCGTTTCCTTCTGATTATATGACTCAGTTTACAAGAGACCCTATTCCTGATCTTGTTATCTGGGAGCTTTCAACAAGAGCCGAAAAACGCAGCATCGAAAGTTTCTATTATTTAAGGGCGGAAAAGGATGTTACTGAAGGAGTGATTGTCGCGCAATATTTTCCGGGGGAGAATGTTGTTTACTTAGATGCCTATGATGTTGAAGGTGATTTTTCCATTCTCTTGAACGAAGATATGGTTGATTTTACCCGCCCTGTAGATTTTTATATTGATGATGAATTATTGTCGCTGAATGTAAAACCGGATTTGGAATTAATAGAAAAAACAACTGCTGAACGAGGTGATCCGAATTATCGGTTTGAAGCAGAACTTTATTATTCGCAGCTCAAAAAAATGCTGGAGAGAAATTAAAATGGACAAAAACATTGAAATAAAAACAAAAAGGCTTATGCTCCGTCCAGTCCGTACAGGGGATGAAAAAGCAATCCACGAATATGCAGGAGATAAAGAAATTACTATGATGCTCTGGCTTCCGAACGAAACTTTTGAGCAGACTGTCGATTTTGTAAAAAAGTCGGAAATAGAATGGAACTCCCCGAATCAAACTTTTTTTGATTTTGTGATTATTTATGACGGAAAAATAATCGGTGGGTGTGACTGCGACATTGAAAATCCCGACGACCGTTACAGCGCGTCCCTTGGATGGGTTATCAGCAAAAAATACCGGAGACAAGGATTTGCATCCGAAGCCGCATCTGCAATCTTGGATTTTGCATTCACAAAAATCGGGATGAAAAAAGTTTATGCGCAGTGCGACTGCAATAATGCCGCGTCTTTTGGTGTTATGAAAAAGATCGGGATGAAATGCGTGAACGACAAAGGAAAGCGCACTTATCCCAAGACTGGAAAAATCTCCGGTGAATATACTTGCCTCATAACAAAAGATGAGTGGGAAAAACTTTCACATTAAAACTGACATTTAATAAGCGGTGTTCTTTCGCCGTTAAAATTCTTTTACAATTTCCTTGCACAGCATGACAAGATTGAACCGGATTCTTCCACAGGTGTTCCATCCACGGTGATTCCATGATTTTTTGCAAAGACTTTATTCGAGCGGAGGGTTTAATACCCCGCCCCTCTGGGGCGAAACAAGGGGTATTAAATCCGACTGCAATACCTTATGAGAACACCATACCGTGCCACAAGGTGGCGTATTGCTCTGCGGCGGGGTTGGTGATTTAAATTGCGCGAAACTGAGTTTGGGTATATTATATTTTGCAGGAGGCATGGTATGGCTGGACTTGCAATCATAACCGGGGGAACGGGCGGAATAGGAAATCAATTTGTTAAGAGCGTCTGCCGGTTTGATGATATAGATGAAATCTGGGCGGTCGGGAGAAATAAAGAAAAACTGGAATCGTTAAAAAATCAATATCCAAAAATTACAGCGGTTGAGGCAGATTTTTCCAAGGACGGTGTTTCCGTTATCGCCGAACTTATCAAGAAAAAAAATCCTGATGTTAAGATGCTCATCAACAATGCTGGAATTGCATATATGGGGCAGTTTGAAAAAATGTCCGTTTCTGATGTGGAACGGTTTTGCAAAATCAACTGCAGTGTGCCATCGGAACTCATGTCGATTGTTCTTCCGAATATGAAAGAGGGAGCAAAAATCATCAACGTTTCATCGGCATCATCATTTCAGCCGAATCCATATCTCAGCATGTATTCATCGAGCAAAGTTTATTTGAAAAATCTTTCAAGGGCGCTCAACGTTGAACTGAAATCCAGGGGAATAAGCGTGACTTGCGTGTGCCCCGGCTGGGTTGATACAGAAATGATCCCCAGAATGCAGAACGGAAAAAAAGTTAAATACGCCGGAATGCTAAGTGCGGAAAAAGTTGTCCGAAAAGCCCTCAAAGACAGTGCGCGTGGTAAGGAAATGTCTGTCCCCGGATTTTTTGCAAAATATTTGAGATTCTATTCAAAAATCATGCCGGCAAAAATAGTTATGAAACAATGGCTTATGATGGTGAGAAAATATTTATGATGATGAGGGACATGTCTATTTTTTTGATGAAAACATTTTGATTACAATGAATGTCCGCCTTTAAAACGTGCAATGCTTATGAAGATTGCAAGCAAAAGATTTTAACGCCTCATCTGGAGAAATGATTTATTCTGATAAAAAATTTAAAAAAAGAATTTGACAGGGGTACTTAAAGATGTTGTATTGACTATAAAAGCTAGTTTAGTCAAATAGGAGTGAAAAAGATTGCCCAAAAGCTATTCGGATCAGGAAAAAGAATATATTGTCAGTCGCTTGAAGGAGGAGGCGGTGAAATGCCTTTCCCAATACGGTGTCCGGCGCACGACCGTTGATGAACTCGTAAAACGCGTGAACATTCCGAAAGGGACTTTTTATCTTTTTTATAAATCCAAGGAATTGCTTTTGTTTGAAGTCCTTCAGGAGCTGCATGATAAAATCAACAACGAGTTGGCAAAAGAGCTTTCAAGGCTTCCAAAAAAATCTATGTCACGGGATGCTTTGACAGATTTGATTTTTCAATTTTTCAAAAAGTCAGAGGAAATGCCTGTTCTGAAACTTCTTGATACAGATGAAGTGGAATTGCTTGCACGAAAACTTCCGCGCGAAGTGATAGACGCTCATTTTCAGGATGACACAGATACAGTTGAAAAAATGCTTTCCATGCTTCCGATAAAAAAGGATGTGGATGTTAAAATAATTAGTGCAGCTTTTCATGCAATTTATTTTGCTACGCTTCACAAAGACGAGATTGGAGATGTGCATTATGACGAGGCCCTGCGCTTTTTGATTTACGGAATAGTAAGGCAGATTATATAGATAGTTTTTAGTCCGAGCAGAACCGGGCTTTTATTAAAGTTTTATTTGACTATTTTTGCAATCACACCGCTCAGCGCATTTGAATATGTCATTTCCAAAGTCCTTTCCTTAAGTGCAATTGCTATGGTCGTTGCATCTGTCCTTGGATTTGTTTCAAACAGCAAATCAATTTTATCAGTGCTGTCCGGGACATTTTTATCAAGCGTGATATTTACACTTTTCGGTTTGATAATCGCAACGAAAATTACAAGCCTGAATCAATTTATTCTTACAACCGTTCCCGTAGAAATTCTTGGATTCGTTCCTGCGCTTCTGCACTTGTTTGGAGTGACACCATATTTCCTTGGGATATATCCCGCAAACACGTGTATGGATTTGATTGCAGAAAAAGATTTTCTACCGCAGGTTTGTTTTTAATATTAAAACATGATTTTCATGCTGCCGTCTATTTTTGTTTCAGGACTGTGGATTTTTTTTCTCTGGAAAAAGCTGAGTATAAAAATAAGGTGAATGTATTAGCCCTGGAGGCAATTTTTTTTGAGTACAATGAACATGCTTGCAAGTGAGACCAAATTTGAGAAAATGAATTGCTGTCAAACTATTCCATACATTGCTGCTCTGTGAGGAGGTTTAATTATACCCTTTTGTTCAACCATGTAAAAAATATTAGACAAAATAAAAAAAGCTGATATTATAGAAAAAAAGAAGCAATCATTTTGGACAATGTATGAAGAAATTAAATCAAAATAGAACTGGAGGACAACATGAAAAAAAATATTCTCAAAAAAAAAATCATTTTTCTGATGACATCTTTTGTGTTTTGTATTTTTGCATCAGGATGTAAAAATGAAAAAAAAGATTTCAATAGAATGACGGCGGAGGAAATTGTCGCTTCTCTTACCTTGGAACAAAAAGCCTCTCAGATGGTGATGCCTGCTTGCTATAATATTAACGACAATGAGATGAAAAGATTCTGCTATGGGAGCATTTTGTCGCAAGGCTCTCATCTTGATGCATCAGGATGGCGAAAATTTATTGCACGCTTTCAAAAGGCGGCGATTGAATCAAAATCTGGAGTTCCATTTATTTACGGGCAGGATGATGTACACGGCGTGAATTATTGTGTCGGGGCTGTTTTCTTTCCGCATAACATTGGTCTTGGTGCCGCTAATGATGAAAACTTGATGTACCGTATTGGACAGGCCACCGCAGATGAAGCAAAACTTTGTCACATGCTTTGGAACTTCGCACCATGTGTTGCCCAATCCGTAGATCCTCGTTGGGGAAGAACTTACGAAAGTTATGGAGCGGATATAGAACTCATCAAAAAACTCAGTGTCTCTTACAGCAAGGGAATGTTGGACAGCGGACTTGTAGTTTGCCCGAAACATTTTTTCGGAGACGGAAACGTGACTTTTGGAACCGGGGAAAGTTCAGATCAACCGAGGTTAATCGACCGTGGTGATGCCCGGCTTTCTGATGCGGAAATAAAAGAGCTGCTTTCAGTTTATCAGGCGCAGATTGATGCCGGTGTGCAAACAATTATGATAAGTTTTTCTTCGCTCAATGGACTGAAGATGCACGAAAATAAATATTATATCGATATGCTGAAAAATGAAATGGGCTTTAAAGGATTTATCGTAAGTGATTGGGAAGCGGTCAGCCAGACTTCTCCAAAAAATTATCCTGACCAAGTTGCAGCTGTTGTGAACGCTGGTGTTGATATGCTCATGGAAGCACTGAATTTCCGTGAAGCGAAAAACGCAATTATAGATGCAGTAGAATCCGGGAAGATTTCTGAGGAGCGTGTCAATGACGCAGTTCGCCGTATCATTCAGGTAAAAATTGATTCTGGAATTATGTCAGACCCGATGTATGAAAATCTTAAAACTGTTCAAACCAAAACAGGCTCAAAAGCATATCGGGAAATTGCGGAAGAAGCGGTTGAAAAAAGTCTTGTTCTTTTGAAAAATGAAAAAAACATTCTTCCTCTAAAATCAGGAACGTCGGTTTATATTATGGGACCTGCCGCTGATAATGATGTTTCCCAGTGCGGTGGCTGGTCCGTTGATTGGAATCAAAGCTCTGAGGAAAACATTTCCGGGGTGACATCAATTCTGGAAGGTTTTAAAAATAAATCAAACGAATGCGGCATCAAGGTAATCACAAACAAATCGGAAGCAAAAAATGCCGATGTAGTTTTGCTGGTCGTAGGAGAAGAAGCATACGCCGAGTGGTGCGGTGACACGGACAACCCGGATTTGTGCGGACCTCTTGGATTGAGTGAAAACGGCAAAGCAATTGAGGAAGCAAAAAAAATCGGAAAGCCTGTTGTCGCTTGTATTGTTGCAGGTCGGCAAGTTTTTATCAGCAAGTACATGGACCAGTGGGATGCAGCCGTGATGTGTTATCTGCCGGGTTCAGAAGGTCAGGGTGTGGCAAACGTTTTGTGCGGAAAAAAGCCGTTCACAGGAAAACTTCCAAGTCCATGGTACAGTTCAATAAATCAAATCGAATCAGCAGAACCTTGGTTTCCGATCGGCTACGGTCTTACAGCTGAATAAAATAATGGGAATTGACAGGAGACTTGAATGGCATCGAGCAAAGAATATTTGGATTTTATTCTTGAGCAGCTTTCGGATTTGGAAGATATAACATACCGTGCAATGATGGGTGAATACATCATCTATTACAAAGGAAAAATTGTCGGAGGAATTTATGACGACCGCTTTCTTGTGAAAAATGTAAAATCTGCCGTGGATAAAATGCCGGACGCGCAGCTTGAACTTCCGTATGAGGGAGCAAAGAAAATGCTTCTCGTCGACAATGTTGACAATAAAGTTTTTTTGAAAGATTTACTGGAATCAATGTATGAGGATCTTCCTGAACAAAAGAAAAAGAAATAAGTATTTAATTCAATAAAATTTCATAGAGGAGTTTTTATGAGACTTGATGGATTTGGACTGCTTGTCAACGATATGGGAAACATGATCAGATTCTACAGGGATGTGCTTGGTTTTGAAATCAAAGAGCAGGAAAACACGAGCAATGTTTATCTTGTCAAAGACAATACACTTTTTTTATTGTATGGTAGAAAAGATTTTGAAAAAATGACAAGTAGAAAATATGAATATGTAAAAGGCTTGAACGGTCATTTTGAAATTGCATTATATGTCGATACTTTTGATGAAGTCGATTTCCAATTCAAACGTGCAGTTGAAAAAGGAGCCGCACCTGTTCTTGAACCAGAGACAGAACCTTGGGGACAGAGGACTTGCTATATCGCCGACCCTGAGGGAAATCTTATAGAAATCGGTTCATGGAACAAAGCTTTTGAAATAAAGGATAAACAGTAGTTTTATCAATCCATCATAGGGAAAAGATGATAAAGCAACGGAAGATAAAATGGTTACAAAACAAGAATTAAAACAGGCTCTCTTGGATCTTGGTGTTTCAAAAGGAATGACGCTTGAAGTCCACAGCTCGCTTTCATCTTTCGGAAATCTTGAAGGCGGGGCTATGACATTGATTGACACTCTTAAAGAACTTGTCACAGAAGAAGGAAGTATTTTTATGCCGGCACAATGGCCTATGAAACGGAACGTATAAAAGAAACAAAAATTGGGGAATGAAAAAATGAAAATTGTGGCAATTGCTGCCGTAACGGCGGGTGGAAAAACAAGTACGGTGAATGAAATAAAAAAGCGGCTTCCGAAATCAACTTCGCTCCACTTTGATGATTATTCTTTTGACGGTGAGGTTGAAGATTTCTGCAAGTGGATGCAGGACGGTGCTGATTATAACGTCTGGGATTTGACCCCTTTAAAAAATGACATTGAAAAAATCATCAGGGCTGGAGAATATGAATATCTCATTCTGGATTATCCGTTTGCGTATCAGCATAAAATGCTCAGTGATTTTATTGACGTTGCAATTTTTATAGACACGCCTTTGGACATTGCATTGGCACGCAGAGTTCTTAGGGATATGAAAAATGAATCGGCGGATGAAATCAGAAATGAAATGGAAAGCTACATAAAATATGCAAGGGCTGTTTATGTCCAGTTCTTGAGAGACATTTTACCTTCATCCGATTATGTCATCGATGGTTCCAGAACTTTGGATTTGATTGCCGATGAAATCATTAAAATTATAAAATTATAAAGCTGTACTTGATACAAAACAAGAAAAAAAACTTCGCCACCTATTGATAAATTTTCCGCAATGCACTATTTTATAAGTGTGATTAGTTATTGCTAACTCAAAGAGGAAAAAGTTTACAATGAGTTTCAGTAAGTCCTTAATCCATTTTGCGGCTCCGACAATCTGCGAGATAAAACCTGCGAATCTGTTTTCCGTTAAGCAGGAATCTTTTTTCTGTGTGGAATATCGAATGTGGAAAAAGACTCTGGCTGAATATGGAATTGCCCTCGATGCAGTGTGGCAATCTGAAAAATCAGTTCAGGTGCTTGTCTACAATATCCGCTGGCTCAAATGCATTATGGACGATAGGTTTGTCCTTAACTATCTGTATGGAAAAGGCTATGTGGATTGCCACGACATTACCGGAACCGTACAACAGATTTTGTCCCGGATGAAAAATATTTCGCCGTTTCCGCATGAGGTTGGAATCATCCTGGGCTATCCGATTTTTGATGTGATTGAGTTCGAGAGGCGTGGCGGACGAGAATGTAAATTCTGTGGTTGCTGGAAATCATATTCCGATGTGGAGAGTGCCAAGCTCTGTCACTGTAAATTCAAGGAATGTAGTTGCATGTGCAAAAAATGGTTCGATGAAGGATACCCCCTTTTCAGAATCATAGAAAAATATAAAAAGGCCGTGAACGCGGTCTAAAGAGAGGTACTATATGAAAGTTGCAGTAATTTATGCAAGCACGACCGGAAATACCGAAGCAATGGCAAATGCTGTCTGCGAATCAGTAAAAGCGGCAGGTGCGGATGTAGTTTTTGGAACTGCGGACAGTGCAGATAAGGCGGAGGTTCTGTCGTGCGATGTAATTCTTTTGGGAAGTCCGGCAATGGGTGATGAAGTTCTTGAGGACTCTATGGAAGAATTTTATTCCGCTGTCGAATCATCTCTTGGTGGAAAGAAGGTCGGAATCTTTGGTTCCTATGATTGGGGTGACGGACAGTGGCTCCGTGATTGGAACGACCGCTTGACTGGAGCCGGTGCGGTGTCTGTAGGTGAGCCATTGATGGCGCATCTTACACCGGATGATGAAGCAATCGGTCAGTGCAAGGCCTGGGCTTCGGAAGCTGTAAAATAAAGAGCATCTCTAAAAAAATTATGGCACTCGGTGGACTAACATCGGGTGCTTTTTTAATATGATAATTATTCTCAAATTCTATTGACTTTGTTTTTGCTTTTGGTTAATATGATAATCGTTATCAAATTAGGTAATGGCTTATGCAAAAAGCATCATACAAAACAAAACAACAGGATTTGCTCGTCTCGTATTTAAAAGCCACTCAGGGCAGACATTTTACTGCTGATGACGTGCGCCTGTATTTTGATGGAAAAGATGTTTCGATTGGCATTGCCACAATTTACCGCCAGCTTGAAAAACTTGTT
>DGGQ01000081.1 GCA_002392275.1 Treponema sp. UBA3870 | reverse complement strand
TTTGAAAACTCAATCATCGCGTCGCCATCAAGTTCGTTGGCAGTTGTGATAACCGGACTTTTAGTTTTATCCAGCCAATCATCCTGAAAAAGAATCTGCTGGTCCTTCAAAATCAGCGTGTGGGCGACAACATCTTCAATGCGGAAGAGGTGCCAGAGCGACCAGGCAAGCGTTGCATGTTGATTTCCATCCCCCACTCCAAAAGGCAACTGATAAAAAGCAACAGGCGGAAATGTTTTTACGATGGAAGTAATCTGCTCAAAAAGTTCTGCACGCAATTCAATGAGGAGTTTTATTCCATCAGCAAAAGTCGCTTCTTTAGAAATCAGAGTCTGCATCCTTTTGTTTTTCTCTGACCAGCCGTTATCCATAATATTTTCTCCATGTTTTTATATTTCTTATTCAAGTTATTTCAATTCAAAATCAGTCCGAATCTCCAAAACCGAATCCGCTTTCTCTAAGATTTTTATCAGCCGCTCGTCCAAGCCAGGATTGTTGTCTTTGTAATCAATTTCATCGTATTGCGGGCGGATTGGGAAGGCAAGCATTTCTTTTTCGGTATTGAACTGCGCGTTAACGCCGCTTTTGTTTCCACGGGCATCAAGGCGAATCCATTTGTTCAGTTCTGAAATATAGACTGTGTTCAATGCGTGAATGATATAACCGTCGCTGTCGTCATCAAGCCTTGTAAGTTTTTGATACGAAATCCCTGATGGAATTTTGTTTCCTCGGAGAAGTGCCGCAAGCAGACATGATTTTGTCCAGCAGATACCAGTTTGATTTTTCAAAACATCCCCAGCATTTTTTGAAACGATAGTCGCCTTTATATCCCAAGAATGAGGAATTTCATCGCGGACAAATTGATATGCCTTCTGGATATAATCAATTTCGCCATTTGATTTTTCACGGAGTTCTTTGATTTTTTGCTGCACCAACGGATGTGAGTAGTTGATGGATTTTGTTTCTTTCAGATATTCGCAAAAAAGATTAGCAATCATTTGTAAAAGACCTTCAATTGCATTTTTCGCCACCGCCTCTGTTTTTTTTCAGCACATTGTTGCACCTTTATTTATTGTAATCCCTTAATTCTCTTCCATCAAGTAAAGCTGTCAAATTCCTTTCAGCATCCGATATTTGCATTTCACCCCGCTAAAATTGCATCTCACCGATTTGTCGATTGCCATTCAAAATGCTCACTGCTATATTGCCATTAAATCAATAAAAGCCCAGAAATAAAATGGGCAGGAAAAAACATTCAAGGAGATCTTTATGAAAACAAGAAAATCAAAAATGATTTTTTTCAAGGACAGCAAGATTGTTCTGGTTGAAAAGAAAGATATTTTTTTTGAACCAGCCCATTTCTGTGCATCACTTGTGCATCACTACAGATTTACTTCAAGAAAAAATTGAAGTCTATGGATTTTCACTACGCAAAAAAAATCCCCGGCTTCATTTCTGAAACCGGGGTTAGAGTCGCAAGCAGTGCTTGTTCTATTTATTATACTAAACCTTGTGCGACCATAGCCTTTGCGACTTTGACGAATCCGGCGATGTTTGCACCTGCAACGTAGTCACCTTCTGTGGCGTACTTCTTTGCATTGTCGTAAGCATTGTCGTGGATGTTTGTCATGATGCGCTTCAGGTAGCTGTCAACTTCTTCGAATGTCCATGAGAGACGCTCTGAGTTCTGGCTCATCTCCAATCCGGAAACTGCTACACCACCGGCGTTTGAAGCCTTTCCAGGAGCGAACATAACGTTGTTCTTCTGGAGGTACTTGATTGCTTCTGCACGGGTCGGCATGTTTGCACCTTCTGCAACAAGCTGGACACCATTTGCGACGAGCTTCTTTGCATCTTCTTCGTAGATTTCATCCTGAGTTGCGCATGGGAATGCAAGGTCAGCCTTTACGCCCCATGGCTTTTCACCCTTGAAGAATTTTGCCTTTGGATATTTCTTAACGTAAGCGTCAATCTTTTCTTTGTTTGCGCGGAATTCCTTGACGTACTCAAGTTTTTCCTGAGTGATTCCTTCTTCGTCCAGAATGTATCCAGATGAATCAGAGAGTGTGAGGACTTTTCCACCAAGCTGGAGCAGCTTTTCACAAGCATACTGGGCAACGTTTCCGTCTCCAGAAATGATTGCTGTCTTGCCCTTGAAATCCTGTCCTTTCTTTGCGAGCATACACTCGGCGAAGTAGATGAGTCCGTATCCGGTTGCCTCTGTGCGGGCGAGAGATCCACCGAACTCAAGTCCCTTTCCTGTGAGGACTCCAGTATATTCGTTGCGGATTCTCTTGTACTGTCCGAACATGTATGCAACTTCCTTTCCACCAACACCCTTGTCACCGGCTGGAACGTCGGTATCAGGTCCAATGTGGCGATAAAGCTCCGTGACGAATGACTGGCAGAAACGCATGATTTCGGCATCGCTCTTTCCGTGTCCATCGAAATCAGAACCACCTTTTCCACCGCCCATCGGGAGAGTTGTAAGAGAGTTCTTCAGGACCTGCTCGAATCCCAAGAACTTAAGAACATCAAGACCAACCTCAGGACTAAAGCGGAGACCTCCCTTGTAAGGTCCGATTGCGCTGTTGAACTGGACGCGGAATCCACGGTTCACGTGCGGCTTTCCCTGGTCATCTGTCCACGGAACACGGAACATGATGATGCGCTCTGGTTCTGTCAGACGCTCAAGAACTGCATATTCCTCGAGCTTTGGCATCTGGTCAACGGCTGGAGAGATTGCCTCGAGAACGAGACCCACGGCCTGCAAAAAGTGCTCCTGGTCGGCATAGCGTTTGCTAACATCGTCCCAGACACGCTTGCAGTAAGCATTCTTAATATTGTATTCCATTTGTAACTCCTACAGCATTCGCCCCTTACTTCGGATACTGATTCTATATATAGAAGGATTATAGCCACATTTTGGGACTTAGAAAAGTACGGAAGGCAAAAATATGCAGTAAAATTCAATAAATTTGCAAAAAAATCAGTGCCGAATCAATGAAAATATAAATTTCCTTCTATATAATATGCTTGAATACGCTATAAAACATGCTATAATGGCAGAATGGGGGAAAGATATGAAAAAGAAGATTTTTGCATTTGCAATTATGTTCCTGGTCTCTGGTTTTGTTTTTTCAGGAACATTCGGAAACAAGGAAAAACGTGCGGTAAGGTCCTTTCTTTCCGAAGGAGACTACATTGAATATATTGGTGACGATGGCGAAAGTACTTTCATAAAAGCTTCAAACATTCTCAATGTCACGGCAAGGGGTGAAAAACTGACGATCCACTACATCAACGGCGGTCAGGACACATTTACTTGGGGAACAATTGAGAATGACAGAAACAATAATCTTGTGGTATATAAAGAGCCGTTGAAGTCGAAAAATACAGTTGGACTTGGTTCGTACACCTATTCTTCAGGCTCTAACGGAGGTAAAGTTCTTAACATCTATGTATGGAACGAAGAATTCATGACGCGTGTTAAAAATTATTATCCGGAGTACAACGAGATTGATGACACAATTGGTGATGTAAAGGTAAATTGGATTATCATTCCTAATCAGGGGTATAATTATCAAGACGCGCTTGACGAAGCTCTCGCCCGGCAAGCCTCAGCAAAGGCAGACGACAAGGTTGATATCTTCCTTGTAGAATCTGACTATGCTCTCAAGTACACAGACACACCTTATACTCTCGATGTAAAGGCAGACCTCGGATTTACAGATGCTGACCTTTCAAAGCAGTTCCAGTATACAAAAGATATTGCAACGGCAAATGGAAAACTCAAGGGGCTTACATGGCAGGCATGTCCAGGCGGTGTGATTTACAGACGCTCCATTGCAAAAAAACTTTTTGGAACAGACGACCCAGATGTTGTTCAAAAGAAAATCAACACTTGGTCTGATTTCGACAAGGTTGCTGCGCTCGCAAAGTCCAGGGGATACTTCATGGTCTCTGGCTATGATGATGACTACCGCGTATTCTCCGACAACATGAAATCTCCATGGGTTATTAACGGAAAGATTAACGTTGATGATTCAATCCGCGAGTGGGTTGCACAGCAGAAAATTTACACAGACAAGGGCTACAACA
>DGGQ01000114.1 GCA_002392275.1 Treponema sp. UBA3870 | reverse complement strand
CCTCTGCGGGATAGCTCCGTTTTTCACTGCCGCCGTCGCTACACTCCGCCGGAATCCATTTTCCAAACCCGCAACGCCCAGTCAATTGTTCGTTTTACATTTTCTGCAAAGGGGGGAAGGGCTACAAAAAAATGTGCAGAATTTTTTACAATCCTGATTTCCACGGCATATATATAATAGTAGGAGAAAACAAATGCCTGGAATCAAAAAATATCCCGCGTGGGAAGAGCTCACGTTCGCAAACAATTTTCTTTTCTGCAAAATCATGGAGGAAAACCCGGAAATCTGTCGCAGACTTTTGGAGATTCTTCTCCACATAAAAATTGAAAAACTCTCGCCACCAAAATCCGAATGGGCGATGCAGGAATCCGTTGGCTCAAAGGGTGTCCGCTTCGATGTCTACACCAGGGACGATAACCGAATCTTCGACATCGAGATTCAGACGACAATCAATGCGAACCTCTCCAGGCGCGCCAGATACTACCAGAGCATGATAGACACTGACAGCCTCGCGCGTGGTGAAAAATGCAGCCGCCTGAAAGATTCCTATGTGATTTTCCTATGCCTCTCCGACCCGTTTGACGAAAGACTCCCTGTATATTTTTTCGAGAACACATGCAGATTCGGGCGAAAAAGAAATTTAGGTGACGGTTCATACAAGGTCTTTTTCAATGCGTCCGAGTATGCTAAAATGGAAACGGTCGAAGAGCAAAACTTTTTCAAGTTTCTTTCGGAACAGAACGCGGATGGGGACTTCGCAAAAACCATCGAGGAAAAAGTAAGCTTCGCCAGAAAAAACATGGACTGGAGAAAAAATTACATGACTTGGCAGCAGACGATTGATGAAGAAAAAGATATTGCATTTGAAGAGGGTGTCCGTCAGGGATTAGAGCAAGGTATGGAACAGGGCATCTACAAAAAATCCGTGGAAGATGCGAAAGCAATGCTTGCGGACGGGATGGATGTGAATCTTGTCGCAAAATATACCGGGCTTCCGATTGAGACCATTGAATCTATTGGCGAAATTCCGTACTGATTTTTCGCACATTTCCCACTTATTGAAGAATCCTCCAATTTCAGTTATAATAATGGAATGGCTAAGTATGTATTCATCACAGGAGGAGTCGTAAGCGGTCTTGGTAAAGGTATTGCCGCAGCATCGCTTGGACTCATCCTCAAATCCCGCGGCCTCAAGGTCGTGAACCAGAAATTTGATCCCTATCTGAACATCGACCCTGGAACGATGAATCCATTCCAGCATGGCGAAGTCTTTGTCACGGATGACGGAGCCGAGACTGACCTGGATTTGGGACACTACGAGAGATTTACGGACGCAGTTCTTTCACAGAGCAACAACACCACATCGGGCCGAGTCTATCTTGCTGTCCTCAATGACGAGCGCGAAGGAAAATTCCACGGAGGAACCGTCCAGGTCATTCCGAACATAACAGATGAAATCAAGAGGCGCATGCTTCTTTCGACCAAGGAAACCGGTGCAGACGTGATAATCACCGAAATCGGCGGCACGGTCGGCGACATAGAGTCCCTGCCATTTATCGAGGCAATTCGCCAAATCAAGTACGAGGTCGGCGAGGAGAACTGCTGCTACATCCACCTGACGCTCATTCCATTCATCGGAAAGGAGATGGAGCTTAAGACCAAGCCAACGCAGCACTCGGTCAAGGAGCTTCAGGCTCTCGGAATACAGCCCAACGTGCTCATGCTCAGGACAGAGGTTCCGATCGACCCGGCTACTCGTGAAAGGCTCGCTCAGTTCTGCAACGTTGACCCGGAATCAGTAATCCAGAACCTGAACGCAAAATCAATATACGAAGTTCCGCTGAACTTGGAACGCGAGGGAATGGGGGACGCAGTCTGCAAGGCTCTTGGTCTGGAACCAGTAAAATCACAGCTTGACGAATGGGCCGCGATGGTCCATGTGTTTGAAAATCCGAAAAAACACGTGAAGATTGCGCTTGTCGGAAAATACATAGAGCTGCACGACGCATATCTTTCCGTCGTTGAAAGCCTTACCCACGGAGGAATCGCAAACGAGGCGGAGGTCATAATCGACTGGATTGATTCAGAGACTCTCGACAGCGACGAAACCACGGCAGAAAGGCTCAAGGATGTTGACGGAATCATAGTCCCCGGTGGATTCGGTTCACGCGGTATTGAAGGAATGATCCGTGCCGCAAGATACGCAAGACTCAACAAAGTCCCATACTTCGGGATATGCCTTGGAATGCAGATTCTTGTAATCGAATACGCCCGCGACGTGCTTGGATGGAAGGACGCACACTCGACCGAAATTGACGCGGAGACCACCCACCCTGTAATCGATCTGATGCCAGACCAGAACGGAAAGATTCTTGGCGGAACCCTCAGGCTCGGAAAATTCCAGTGCACCGTCAAACCGGGAACGCTTACGGAAAAGGCATACGGTGAACCTTTAATCTGGGAACGCCACAGACATAGATATGAATTCAACAATATATATAGAAAAGAACTTGAGGACGCAGGGCTTATCATCGCGGGAGTGAACCCGGAACGCGACCTTGTGGAGATTGTCGAGGTTCCCGACCATCCGTGGATGCTTGGAGGACAGTTCCATCCCGAGTTCAAGAGCCGTCCGAACAAAGCCGGTCCGTTGTTCAGGGATTTCATCAAAGCAAGCTGCGAGGCAAAAAAATGAGCAGAAAGAAGATTGTCGTCCTGGACTTCGGTTCACAGTACGCGCACCTGATTGCAAAGCGTTTCCGCATGTTGGGCTATTATTCGGAGATTGCCCTTCCGTCCGCTGATTTGAAAACATTCGGCGACTGCATGGGAATCGTTTTTTCAGGCGGCCCGGCATCCGTTTATGACGAAAAGGTTCCAGACTTCAACAAGGAGATTCTGAATCTTGACATCCCGGTTCTGGGACTCTGCTACGGACACTACATCGTTCAGCTTGGATACGGCGGAAAAGTCGGAAAGGCGGATGTCGGAGAGTTCGGTTTTGCAACTCTCAATCTGAATCCCAATGTAAAGTCCCCGCTCTTTGAAGGAATCGAGCCGACCCAGCAGGTCTGGATGAGCCATCAGGACGGTGTAATGCAGATGGGCGAAGGATTTGAGGTCGTCGGATCAACAAAGGACTGCCCTTTTGCGGCCACACAGAATCTTTCAAAAAAACGGTTCAGCCTCCAGTGCCATTGTGAAGTAAAGGACACCCCATGCGGAAACCAGATTTTTGAAAATTTTGCAAAATACTGCGGCATGGAAAAAAACTGGGACCAGGACACGGTTCTCCAGGTGATTTTGGACACAACAAAAAAAGAGGCCGGCGACAAGAACGTTCTTCTATTTTTGAGCGGCGGGGTCGATTCGACAATCACGTTCGCAATACTCAACAAGGCGCTGGGACAGGACAGGGTTCTGGGACTCCACATCGACAACGGATTCATGCGCAAGGACGAATCAAAAAAAGTTGCTGATGCCTACCATAAATTCGGCTTCAACAATTTCATCGTGGAGGATGCTTCCGAATCATTTTTGAAAGCAGTGGCAGGACTTATAGACCCGCAGAAAAAACGCATGGCGATCGGCGAAAATTTCATCACGGTCAGAAACGAGGTCGTGGCGAAACAGCATCTTGACGAAGACAAATGGATGCTCGCTCAGGGGACTCTCTATCCGGACATCATCGAGTCGGGCGGAACAAAAAATTCAAACACAATCAAGACGCACCACAACCGCGTCCAGGGAATACAGGATCTGATTGCGAAGGGACTTATAATCGAGCCGGTCAAGGATTTGTACAAGGATGAAGTCCGCGCAATCGGAAAAAAACTCGGGCTGAGCGACGAACTTGTAATGCGCCATCCATTTCCGGGACCGGGACTTTCAATCAACGTTCTGTGCAGCGACGGAAAAATCAGCGAAAAGGATGCAGACGAATTCAACAAAGCCAGCCAGGAGATTCAGACAATCGAACTTGACATGTTCTGCGAAAAGTGCCGCACCGATTTGAAAAAGTCCGTGATTCCGGTGCGCTCCGTCGGTGTGCAGGGTGATTTCAGGACATATCGTTTTCCTTCAACGCTCACATTCAAAAGCGAGGGGGACGGATTCTATCATCTTCCGGAAAAATGGGAGAAACTTGAAAAAGCGTCGTCAACAATCACGAATGCTGCGACCTACATAAACAGAACTTTGATTACACTCTACAAAAATCCTGATGCGGACAAAAAAGGATTTTCAATACAGGAAGGCTATTGCGACAAACGCAGGCTCGACCAGACAAGGGAAGCGGACGCAATCATGCTTGAGGACCTCCACAAAAACGGATGGTATTCAAAAATCTTCCAGCACCTCACGATAAACATTCCCTACGCATCATCGCCTGAGCACTGCAGCATAGTTCTTCGCCCGCTCTGCTCCGAGGACGTTATGACAGCAAGATTCGCGCACCTTCCGCAGGAAGATTTGATGGCGACCGTAAAGAAGATAGCCGCCCTCCCATTCGTTGACGCAATCTACTACGACCTCACGAACAAACCTCCGGCAACATTCGGCTGGGAATAAAAATCAAAGGGCATCCAACATCCAAGCGGGTGTCCCTTTTTATGCCTGTTCATGTTCAAATTTTCGTAGATTTCGGCAAATTTCACCTTCAAATTTTCGTAGATTTCGGTTGATTTCACCTTCAAATTTTCGTAAAATAGAACTGTTCGATAACTGAATCATAAAACAAGTTGAGGGCTTAAGAACATGAAAACACTGCGCCGAAAGGGATATCAAAAGCTTTTGGAATGGAAAAACAGTTCAGAAAATTCAAAGGCAATGCTCATAAACGGGGCAAGACGTGTCGGGAAAAGTTTTCTTGCGGAAGAGTTTGCACGAAACGAATACAAAACCCACATTCTTGTTGATTTTTCCAGTGCAGACAAGTCGGTTTTCAATCTGTTCGAAAATTTCGGAAACAGGATGAAGATTGACGAATTTTTCAATCAGCTTTCGGTCATGTTCTCAACAAAGCTCTTTCCGCATGAGTCGGTCATAATTTTTGATGAAGTCCAGAAATTTCCAAAGGCACGGGAATTCATAAAACAGCTTGTCATGGACAATCGCTACGACTACATAGAAACAGGTTCTCTTATCGGACTAAAAAAAAATGTGGCGGACATAGTGATTCCATCGGAAGAAGAACAGCTGAACCTTTATCCGCTGGACTTTGAGGAATTTCTCTGGGCATTGGATGATGAAGTTACCGTTCCGTTTTTAAGGGAGCATTATGACAACAAAATGCCTTTAGGAAATCTCCTGAAAACCGTGAACGAAAAACTCAGACTGTACATGACGATAGGCGGTATGCCGCAGTCCGTTCTGGCATATCTTAAAGAAAAAAAATACGAGGATTCCGAAAGGGCAAAGCAGCAGATTCTAAGACTCTATCGGGATGATATAGCAAAATATGCAGGCAACTATACCGCCGAAGCACAGGCAATATTTGATGCGATTCCATCCATGCTTTCGCACCATGACAAAAAAATAAAATTTTCCAGCCTGGGTCTGGGAGACAGATTTTCCGTTGCATTTGCGAACGCCGTTTTTTGGCTAAAGGAATCCATGGTGGCAAACCTGAGTTACTGTGTTGACGAGCCGGCTCTGTTCGACGGTTTTGCACTGGACTCAAGCAAGATAAAATGCTATATGGCGGACACGGGGCTTCTCCTTTCACTTTCGGCAGGGAAAGATTACCTGACAAACGAAATGTACAAATCTTTTGTCTTGGGAAAACTTTCCGTAAACAAAGGTATGATGACGGAAAACCTTATAGCCCAGATGCTTCAGTCTTCAA
Source organism: Treponema sp. UBA3870 (assembly GCA_002392275.1). GTDB lineage: Bacteria > Spirochaetota > Spirochaetia > Treponematales > Treponemataceae > Treponema_D. Next base: position 17,291 of record DGGQ01000114.1, on the reverse strand, counting down.
ACCATCCATTACGTTTTTTTGAAAAAACAGTCACAAGCGGTGAAAAGAAACACAAATATGAAGTCGATTTTCTTGTAAAACAAAAAAACAAGCTTATTGCACTGGAAGTAAAAAGCGGAAACTGCACGGAACACTCTTCATTGAATTATTTTTATGACACTTACAAAAAGAAAGCGGCAAATCCCATAATTCTCACGAAGGGCGATTTTAAAGAAAGCGAAGGCTATATTCACATGCCCCTCGCAATGGGAATGTTTTTGTAGGCCGGTATGCCTCATTCCATTTACCGAAGGGGGGGGAATTATCAGTCAGTTCAGTTCTGCTTTTCCTAAAACGATTTTTTGAAAACATCATTCACACTGTCGTAAGAACAGAGCTTGGATGTGTCCACACTTTTGAAAAAATTTCTAAGACTTTTCTCGCTGAAAAATTCCGTGACGTTTGTCTGATCTGAAATGGAAAAATCAATATACTTCGGAAAAATATCTATAATCTGCTCAAAATCACTATCCAAGCTATACGATTTTTTCATGCCACCGTTCACATTTGATTCAACCACGCCTGCGTATTTATTGATTGCAGATTTTAGTTCCGCCTCCATAGCCGCGTATTCATTTTTGAGTGTCTGGGAAAGGATTTTCAATGACGATTCCGTTTTAGGAATATTTTGGATGAAGTAATAGATTACGGCATTTTTCTTGTCCAATGACTTTTCATGGCTTATTTTTTCTATCGGTGAAATCATGTCCCTGTATTTTTTCAATTGGTCATAAGTTTTAAGGCCCAACGACTTCGCGTCTTCATAATCTTTTGAAACCGTGAAACCTTTTCCAACAGCGTCATAAAAATCACGGCTGCTCTTGAATCCAGCTGTCTCCGCTTTTTTGTAATCATCAATGGAAGTATATCCTTTGAGCGAACATGAATAAAACATTCCGCTGACATTTATCAAAACTTCATTGGTGGATTTAAAAAAATACACGGTATCGGAATTATATTTTGTCATCAAGGATTCAAAATCAGAAACGGAAGAGACTTTTATGAGCGGAGCATTTTGAATCGATGTGATTTCTATATACTTTATTTCCGCCGCTTCCGCCACTGATGAAATCAATATGGCAGCGAAAATTAAAGAAAGATTTTTCCATATCTTTTTCATAAAATATCCTCCATATAAAAAGGGGTAATTCTACTAAATTGGTAATAGTATAATCGGGACAAAGGAAAAACACAAGGGTATTTATTACCTAATTAGTATATTTATTACCTTGTCAAAAGTTCATAATTTCCATGCACGGTTTATATTTTTTTTATGGCCAGAGAGAAAAAAATTAGACCCCAAATGAAAGAAAGCATTCCGCAATTATTCGGGCGCAATGTCCAGAAATACCGGAAGATAAAAAAATTGACGCAGGAACAATTGTCAGAAAAACTCGGAATATCACAAAAGCATCTTTCAATAATCGAAACAGGAACACAATTCGCGTCGGCTTCGTTAATCGAGAGGATTTGCGAGGAGCTAGAAGTTTCACCGGCAGATTTGTTCGGAGGTTCCGATGACGAGATTCTGAATGAAATCAGAAAAACAAGGAAAATGATTTTGGATTTTCTTGCAAACGACACATCCAACAAACTTGCAATGCTGTCAGTGGAATATGACGAGATAAAATCCTTGATAAACAGAAAAGTGAAGCCGGGGACAAGCGAATTCGAAATAAACTCACCCTGGTAAAAAAAGCCGACCGAAATAAATCAGCCGGCTTATTATGACACATCTAAAAATTACTTTGACTTCATCGTGTAAACGCCGTCCCAAGGCTTGGGTTTTCCGTTTTCATCAACAGGCAGCCCGTCGGACAAAAATGCGTCGCAGCGGGCAATCATCTTTTTTTCCATGGTCACGAAATTTTTGTCCTGCTCGTCCATGCTGTGCCAGCAGGCGTAGGCCTTTTCAAAATATGCCTTGGCCTTAATGAAATCTCCCAAATCCTTTTCGCCGGTGGGTGTCTCCCTTCCCTTCAGGTACCACTGCATTCCGTGGTTGAAGAGTGCGGCAGACTCAATCTCCTCGCTTTTCATTTCGGACTTGATTCCCTGTATGCTGTAAATCTGAACGGGCTTTTCAACGTTCACGACACGAACGCAGTCAAGCATCCTTGCCACAAGCTTGTCCTTGTTTTCACCGGAATTTGCCTCAAGCCACGTACTTTCGGATGCCATAATCCAGGAGTCGTAGGCCTTGTTGGTTCCTTCAAGTCGGCTCGCAAGGTTCACGTTGTTTCCCATAATCGTGTAGTTGAGCTTCTTCTCGGTTCCCATGTTTCCTACAACCATGTCTCCCGTGTTGATTCCGACCCTTGATTTCAAAAGGAACGGGGTTCCGGTCACAGGATGCTCGGGAAGCTCAAGAAGATGCTCGCGGTTGTAGATTTCCTCCACCTGCTTCATTCTGATTCCGGCGACACATGCGTCAAAGGCGTTGTTCGGATTTTCAATAGGCGCGCCGAAGAACGAAACAATCTCGTCACCCACATATTTGTCTATCGTTCCACGCTCCTTCATGATTGCGTCGGAAAGGACACCAAGATAGCCGTTAAGGATTTCGACCAGACGCACGGCACCATGGCCCTCACCTTCCTCCCGGTTGATACATTCGGTGAACGCGGAGAATGAGCGGACATCGCTGAACAAAGCAGTCATCCTTCTGTTTGAACCACCGAGAGCAAGAAGCTGCGGGTTCTTAACAATCTCGCTTACAACCTCAGGTGCGACATAGGCATCAAATCCACGGCGGAGGGTGCTCTTCTGTTTTTCCGATATGAAAAAGTTGAGGGCAACGTTGAACAGGTAGATAATCACCACAAGCAGAATCGATGACGTGAAGGGAACATAGATTCTGGCCAGAACCATCAGAAGAATGAACACCAGAATTGGTATGAACAAATAAATGAAACCAAAGACAATCTGGCGGGCTGGGGACATTCTTCCTGTCACAAGAAGAACAACAAGCGCAAGAAGGAAGGAGAACAGGATTCCGAACCATGGCTCCACATAAACAATAAAGTCCTTCCTGATTATTGTGTTCACTACATTAGCGTGCGTTCCCATGTTGGCGTACCTTTTCTGGAAGGGAGTTACACCAAAGTCTGTGCTTGCGGTCGCCGAAAACCCGATTATGCAGAAGGTTCCATCAAGATAGTTCCTGAGCGCGTCAAAGTTTTCGTTGTAAAGGACGGTCTCATCGACAAGGGCCTGTATATAGGAAGAAACAATCTCGTCATCACACTCAATCCTCGAGAGGCTGTCCACATAGTTCGCAAGATCCGCAAAAAACACCCTCCTTGTCTCAACATAGCTGTCCCACTCGCCGCCATCCAGACCACCGTCAACAGCACTTCCGTCGGCAGAAAATCCACGGCAGCGTCCAAGCATGTCGCTCCTTGTCTCGGCAATGTCGTTGTACCTGTCAATAAAACCAGGGGCCGAATCAATCAGCAGGACCAAATCCTCGGGAAGGCCTTCGGTGTCAAGCGAATTGATGTCAACAAGGTCGGAGTAGATTGCGGACTCCCCGTCGTCAAGGTACTTGAAGTACATCACCTCAAGATGCTTGAAGTTGTTGTCCTGCTCCTGATATTCCTCGTGCTTCCAGTTAATCAGCATGCATCCATGGCTGTCCAGCGGAATGTGGATATCCTCCCTTGCGTCCGAGCCTGGCATCAACGCGCCCTTCAGCGTGAGGGAATTTTTTCCACGCACAATCTCCTGGACATCAAGCCTCCTTATCAACGGTGCGAAAGCGAGCTGTCCAACATATTTTCCGTCATACTGGTTCAGAAGCTCCACCCTGCGCCTTGTTCCGTCACTGTCAACAAAGACGTTGGTGAATCCTGCACCGGCAGCGTGGGATATAATCTTGTTGATTGAGGGGACAAATCCACGGTCGTCCATGACAATTTTTCCATTGGACACGCGGACCAGATCTGACTCCTGCGCATTGAAAAAATTGTCGGCAGAAATGCGGTCATCCGGGTCGCTAACGTTCTGGAAGAGGAAACGCCGCTTCACGTAATCAATATTATTGTTGAAATCCTCGTCGGACTTGTCATCGTCGCTCGCAACATCCTTGAGGTTTATGGTCATGGAGGAATCACCAAAAAGCTGGAGGGCCTGAGCAAATTTCAGGTCGTAGTCGTCAATCAGATATTTTCCAATCTCCTGCTGGATGTCCGCAAGCATGGGGCCAACAACATCAACAACCTCGTCGGCGGCCTCGATTGCGTCGTCCATTGATTCGGCACCGTCGCGCAGATAGTCCTTGTACTGCTCAAAAACGTCAACCAGAATGTTCTGACCGTTCCTGAACAAATCGGACGAAACCTTGTCAACATCTGTATCCCTCACAGGTCCTGGCTTGGACTCCATGAGGTACTCGATATCGAAAACGGCATCCCTGGCACCAAGCTCCTTCATCCGTACAAGGACATCGCCAAGAATATCGCGGGTCCATGGCCACTCTCCATACACGTTGATTGACTCGTCACCAATGTCCATAAGAACAATGCTTTTATCCGCCTCTGGATTTTTCCCGGCGGCAAGAAGCGCGTCATAGATACGGTAGTCAAGTTTCTGGGTAATCTTCAGTGCCTCAATTCCAACACAGATAAGGGCAACAAGCACCAGGACCCAGATTGATATATTCCTGACAAACCAGTTTGATTTTTTTGAAGTTTTCATGACAAAAATTATAACACGTGGTATAATTTTTCACAAATAAAAAGTTTTATAGAGGACATCATGGGTTCCTTGAAACATCAAAGAGAGGTGAAGCATGAAAAGAGTTTTTCCAGTGCTTTTTTTTGCACTTCTGACCGCATTGGGAGCAAACGCGCAGTCTGCACAGAAAATAACGGAGATTGATGAGGCGGTAGAAATTTCCTACGGCCAGTTCTGCTATCTTATCGGAACATCCACTTCCGCTGTAGATGACAGTGCCACATACCTACAGGCTTTCGAGACTATAAGGAAGACCGGTGTATTCCGCTCCGACGTCATGGCGATAGACCCGATTCCGCTGTACGACATTGCCCTTCTCTGCTCAAAGACATGGAACATAAAGGGAAGCCTACTGTACATGGCCACAAAGTCCGCAAGATATGCGTTCAAGCAGATGCAGGCACTTGATATGATTCCGCTGACAGCAGATCCAATGTCGCCGGCCACGGGACACCAGGTCCTGAACATAATAACCAAGTGCATCGACTACAGCTCGGAGCAATAGGAGGATCCGATGAAAAAGATTGTAAAAACACTTGCGTCGCTAGCATTTATTGGAACATTCGCGGCAAACCTCCATGCGATTGACTTCGGTGGACTTCTGAAGAACGACACAAAGTTTTCAACGCCGACATTCCAGTACGCAGGTCTGAACCAGGCTGATTCGCTGGTGGGATGGATAAAAATTCCAATCACAAAGAACGGAAAAATCTATTTCTCGGCTGAGGCGGACGCGACGTTCATGTACACAAGTCCAAACCTGAGCGCGAACATGGGTACGGCCAGCTTCCTTGCGAATCTTTCGCTGTGCAAGATGACCATGTACAACAACGTGTGGAACGGAATCCTCCAGCTGAACCTTGGTCGATTCTCCAACTCGGACGCAACTGGAAAGGCAATATCCCAGACCCTGGACGGTGCGCAGGTGACGTTCAGCTCGAACTATGTGAAGGCAATAGTGTCCGCCGGATACACAGGCCTCACAAACGCCCGCTACGACTCAATAATTGAAAGCGGGACAAGCACATTCCATGCAGATCCCAAGGCCGTCTACCAGCCAAACTCACCATACATTGTTACGGGCATTTCGGCTGCCCTACCATATCTTTTCGCAAACCAGACAATAGGACTGGAGGGATACGCAACATTTGGAGTCGGTGGAATCTCCGGGAGCAACATCGGCACAAACAGATTCTACGCCACCGCAATGATCAACGGTCCGATAATCCAGAGCCTGTACTACGCATTCTCAACGACCTTTGGAATCACCGGCGAGGGCAAGGTCGGGAACCTTTCAAAATTCTCCATAACCTACTACCCTCCCGCACTGAATTCGTCCGTATCGGCAGAGGTCCTCTATGCGTCCGGAAAGAATGGATTCCTTTCGCCGTTCACAGGATTCACAAGGCAGTCAGCATATCTCGCTGGAACAGGGGACACGGACTACTCTGGAATCATAAAGATTGGAGCGACCGGAACAATGAGGCCTGTGGAAATGCTTTTCATCAACCTCGGGGCCGACTTGGTATTGTCCTGCATGGACAGTTTCGATTATACTGGATTCCAGTGGCACTCGCAGATTGATTTCCAGCCCTTCACTGATTTGAAGCTTGGATTGATGGTGCAGCAGTTCATTGGAAAGGATTCCGCAAGAAACAACATGGCGTTCGGACTGAACGTGGTGTTCGCATTCTAAATCAACAACCTGTTCTGACGGGTAAGGAGTTTATATATGAAGAAGATTGTAAAACTCATTTTATCGGTGCTCTTGCTGTCACTGTTCTCGGCTTCGGTCTGGGCTTTGGACGCAAAAATCACCCAGGTCTCGGGCAAGGTTGAAATCCAGACGGACGGAGCGACATGGAAGGCCGCCACACCGAATATGGTATTGAAGAAGGGCTACATAATCTCGACAGGATTCAAGTCCAGTGCGACCATAGTGATTGACGGAGCAACAGTAAAGCTTGACGCTATGACAAGGATGACAGTGGAAAAACTTGCGTCAAACAGCTCAAAGACACAGACAAACCTCTACCTGAACAACGGAAAGGTCTCTGCTGATGTAAAAAAGACCTCAGGGAAAAAAGTTGACTTCAAGGTAAGCTCCGCCGCATCAACAGCGTCCGTGCGTGGAACATCATTCACATTCTCGGCAGACGGAACAATAACCACAATTGAGGGACTTGTAAGCAAGGGACCGGGAAAAATGGCTGCCGAAATAAAATCCGACGATGCCGATGAATTTTTACCTGAGGATGGTGAATCCACCGCGACCACAGAGACAAAGGATGTAAGTGGCGCAAGGGAAATACCGGTCTCCGCCGGACAGACAAGCACAACGGACCAGCTCAGCGGAATCCATGCGACCCCACAGGAGGAGGACTCCAAGAGAAAGATTTCCGCAAGGGGACATGGAACGGAATCGATAGCCGACCGCGAACAGGGAACATCGCTATCTCCGGAAAAGGAAGCCGCCCCCGAAATCTCCATCCCGGAGACAAAGACAGGCACGGTCAAGCTCACCATCATATTCGTCAACTAAAAAGTCCGCAAGGATTTAGGACATCCTGAAAAGCTAAGGTTTTTGGGGTAGCTTTAACAAAATTGGCCTCCGATTTTTTTTCGGGGGCTTTTTTCAAATTCCTTCCAAGGAGGACACATGGTCTCGGCACATCTTTCAGGCAACGAATGGACGCTTTCAAACACGGAATCAAAAAAGAGAATAGCAAACATACAGATGAACATTCCGGGCGACATACATTCCGCGTTAATCAGGGCGGACATAATAGCGGACCCATATTTTGCCCGGAACGAAAAGGATGTGCAGTGGGTCGGACAGGAAGCATGGTCCATAAAGAGGAGTTTCGATTTTCATCTTGAGCCCGGCACAAAATCCTATCTTGTGATTGAAAACGCGGACACATTTTTTACGGTCTGCGTCAATGAAAAAAAAGCCGGAAAGGGCGACAACTATTTCAGGACATGGAGATTCGACATAACCCGGCTCCTGCGTGAAGGAAAAAACACAATCAGCGTGGACTTTGAGTCAGCCGAGGCACACGCAATATCAAGGGCAAAAAATCTTTCCTACCCAATCTCCTGCTCAAAATACGACATGTATTCGCCGAACAGAAACCTTGTGCGGAAAATCCAGTGCCATTCGGGCTGGGACTGGGGTCCATGCATCATGGTCTCGGGAATCTACGGGAACATTTTTATAGAAACTGTGCGGCATGGCTACATAAGGTCCGTGACAGTAAACACGGTTCCCCCAAAAAAGGACGTGGGCAAAAAAATATGGACGGCAAAGACGGGTGTAAGATTCCATGCGGAAAAAAATGGTCCGGTAGATTTTTTGATAAAACTGACAGGCCCCTCCCTTGATTTTTCAACAACCGTGAGAGAAATCTGTTCCGAAGGCGAGAACGAATTTCTGTGGAACATTGATGTCGAAAATCCCGTGCTATGGAAATCCGCCGACGAACTTAAAGACGAGGGGATTTCCGAAAACACACTCTACACCCTGGAGATTGCGACCCTAAAAAACGATGACGGAAATCAGGAAAAGGACTGCTCCATGAAAAAGCGGATTGGATTCAGGACTCTCGTGATGCAGTCAAAAACGGACAGATACGGACGCTCGCTCTACTACGAACTGAACGGCAGAGCAATATTTGCCAAGGGCGCAAACTGGATTCCACCCGACGCTCTTCCCGAACGGTGGTCTGAAAGCCGGTGCAGGTATCTCTTAAAATCATGTGTGGACGCGAACATGAACAGCATCAGGTTCTGGGGCGGAGGACAGTACGAAAGCGACATGTGCTACAACATCTGCGACGAGCTTGGAATAATAGTCTGGCAGGACTGCGCCTTCGCATGCTCAATGTACCCCGCTGACGAAGATTTTTTGGCGAGCGTTGAAAAAGAGATTGAGGACAATGTTTACAGACTGCAGCACCACCCGAGTCTTGCGGTATGGTGTGGCAACAACGAAGATTTTGGAGCCCTGACATGGTACCCGGAAAGCAAGGAAAACCGTGACCGTTACATAATCGACTACGACAGGCTGAACCATGGGACGGTGGAGCGCACGATAAAGAGATGCGACCCGGAAAGAACCTGGTGGCCGACATCCCCATGCGCGGGACCGGACAGTTTTGGCGACAACTGGCACAGCGACTCGGAAGGCGACATGCACTACTGGACAGTGTGGCACGAAAAAAAGGACATGGAGGCGTACCTTGAAATAAAACCGCGCTTCGTTTCCGAATTCGGATATGAAAGCTTTCCGTCCCTTGAGGGTGTTCTTGACTTTGCGGGAAAGGACGAGATTAACCCGACATGTCCGACAATGGAATGGCACCAGAGGTCCCCGATTGGAAATTCAATCATACTGGAAAACTTCTGCCGCTACTTCAAATTTCCGTCAGGCCCCGAAAATATTTTCTATCTGAGCCAGGTCCAGCAGGCGCTTTCAATCAAGACGGCGGTGGACTACTGGAGGAGCCTGAGACCATACTGCATGGGCGCGACTTACTGGCAGCTGAACGATGTCTGGCCGGTAGCGTCGTGGTCCTCAATAGAGTATTCCGGAAAATGGAAGCTCCTGCACTACGCCGCGAAGGACTTTTTCAGCCGGGTAAGGATTGCGTTCATAAAAAAGGACGGAAAAATCACGCTGAACGGAATAAACGAATCCGTCTCTCCGGTGGAGATGACCGTTACCATCCGTGTTATGGATTTTATGGGAGCTGACGCCGTAAAAAGACTCACCTTCCACAAAAGGATGGAGACGGACTCTTCGGAAAATCTATGGGAAACTGCCGCCGAAAAACTTAAGCTCAGGGGTGGACCCGAGGAATACTTTGTGTTCGCGGAGATGAAGGCGAAGACACTTTCGGGAAGGAAACAGTTTTTTGAATCAGCGGACACTGTTTTTCTGGAGAGATGGAAAAGATGCCCAATCCAGAAGGCAAAAATCACGCCCGCAATCCAGGAAAGGGATGGTAGAATCACCCTCAAACTTGAAACGGACAGGCCGGCATTTTTTGTCTCGCCCGATGTTTTTGGGATAAGGGGATGCTTCTCTAAAAGCATGGTGACTCTGCTTCCCGACAGGCCGGAGACTTTTGTTTTCACGCCCGACAGCTATGGACTTGAACAAAACCAGAGTTCCATAAGCTCATCAGCATTCAGGCGCGCACTGAAAATCTACAACCTGCGGGACACATATTAAAGGGCATCCCTAAAATTTATTTTGTCACGTTGAACTTGAAGAAGAGGACGTCGCCATCCTGAACGACATATTCCTTTCCTTCCTGCCTGTATTTTCCGGCCTCCTTGATTTTTGCCTCAGTTCCGTAGGTCCTAAGGTCGTCAACAGTGTACGCCTCAGCCTTGATGAAGCCTTTCTCAAAGTCGGTATGGATTACACCGGCAGCCTGTGGAGCCTTGTCGCCCGCGTGGATTGTCCATGCACGGCACTCGTCAGGTCCTCCTGTAAAGAAAGTACGCAGCCCCATGAGGTGATAGACTGTCCGCGCAAGAACCGTGAGACCACTTTCCTTGAGTCCAACGCTCTCCATGAACTCTTTTCTGTCGTCAGGATCCTCGACATCGGAAAGGTCGGACTCAAATTTTCCGCAAATCACAATGACCTCGGACTTCTGGTCCACGGCAATCTTTTTTACGGTCTCCACATAGGCGTTTGTTCCTGAGGCGATTGTGTCCTCGTCGATATTGCATACATAGACCTGCGGCTTGATTGTGAGTAGGTGCAAATCATAAACAGCGGCCCTCTCCTCGTCGCTAAGGTCGGCAATCCTCGCGCATTTTCCGTCCATCAGTAGCGGCTTGATTTTTTCGACCGCGCTCATGTATGGGGCAAGGCGTTTCTCCTCTTCCTTTCCCAGCTGCCTAATCTGCTTGGTGATTTTCTCCTGCCTCTTGGTGATTGTGTCCAGATCCGCCTGCGCAAGCTCAAAGTCAATCGTGAGGATGTCGCTCAGCGGGTCAATCGGGGCATCGGTTTTGGCATCGTCACGAACATGCTGGATGTCCGGGTTGTCGAAGCAGCGCACGACATGGGCAATGACGGTGGTCTCGCGGATGTTCGCAAGAAACTGGTTTCCCAGTCCCTCGCCCTTGCTGGCTCCCTTGATCAGACCGGCAATGTCCACAAAATCAACGCTGGCGGGAATCTTTTTCTTTGGCTGGAAGACGCTCGCCATAAAATCAAGCCTCTCGTCCGGCAAATCAACAACGCCAACATTCGGGTCGATTGTGCAGAACGGATAGTTTTCAGCCGACGCGGGAGCCTTTGTCAGCGCACTAAAGATTGTGGACTTTCCAACATTCGGAAGCCCCACGATTCCACAGGTAAGTTTCATATAAATCCTCGCTTGTTTTGAAATTTCGTTTCAATCAGCCCAGTTTTTCACAGGCCTCTTCCCATGCCGCATTCAGTTTTTCAAGCTCCGAATCTGTCTCGGAAATCTCGCGCTGGACCGCACGGCTTTTTTCTCCATCGGAATAGACTTCCGGATTTGAGAGACGGTTTTCCAGTTCCTTCTTTTTTTCCTCGGCCTGGGCTATCTGGTTTTCCAGCCTCTCAACCTCCTTTTCAATCTTGCGTCTCTCTGCGGAAAGTTTTTTCTGTTCCTCCCACGCAAGTTTTCCGGCGCTGGCATTTTCTGTTGCGGCCTGATTTTTTTGCTCGGCCCTTTTTTCCTGCACCTTCCCGGATGTGGCTCCACCTGTCTGCGACGAAAACGAAAACTCACCGACAGTGCCGTTCGCCTCATCCTCAAGACGCTGCATGTAGTACCTGTAGTCGCCGGGGAAATTTCTGTGGCTGCCCGGATGAAGTTCCAGAACCCTGGTCGCAAGGTCCTCGATAAAACCCCGGTCGTGGCTTACAAAAACAACCGTCCCGCCAAAATCCTTGAGCGCGTCAAGAAGAACGTCCTTGGAGTGCATGTCAAGGTGGTTGGTCGGTTCGTCCAGCACAAGAAGGTTCACCGGCCTGAGCAAAAGTTCCAGAAGCGCGATTCTGCTTTTTTCTCCGCCAGAAAGAACGTCTATGCTCTTGAAAACATCGTCGCCACGGAAAAGGAAAGCCGCAAGCATATCACGCGCCTTAGGAATCAAATCAAGGGGGCACTTGGATTCAAGCCTCTCGATTATTGATTCGGACCCGGATATTTTTTCCGCCGAGTCCTGGGAAAAATATCCGACGCTGACACCAGCTCCAAGCTTCACCTCGCCGGAAAAATCCTTGTCCACTCCCGCGATGATTCTAAGCAGGGTGGATTTTCCAGCACCGTTGCGTCCAGCGACAACAAGACGCTCGCCCTTTTCAAGAACAAAGTCCAGCCCGTTGATTACGTTCGGTCCGCCGTAGGATTTTGTAACACCGGTCAATGTTGCGACCAGCTGCCCCGAATGTGGTGCAGGAGGAAACGAGAAATGTATTTTCTTAAGGCTCTCCGGGATTTCAATCTTGTTTTCAAGCAGCCTGTCAAGCATCTTCTGCCTTTCCTGGGCCTGAGCCGCCTTTGTGGCCTTGTATCCGAAGCGTCTTATGAAATCTTCAAGATGGTGAATCTCTTCCTGCTGCTGCTCATAGGCCTTGATTAAACTTTCAAGCTCCGTCTGCCGCACAAGCTCGTAGTGAGAAAAATTTCCTGGATAGCGTTTAAGGTCGCCGCCAAAAAGCTCGTAGACCACATCAACAGTGTGGTCCAGAAAATAGCGGTCGTGGCTTACAAGCAAAAATCCGCCCTTGAAATCTGAAAGAAATTTTTCAAGCCAGTTGCGTGCCTCTATGTCAAGATAGTTTGTCGGCTCGTCCAGAAGAAGAATGTCGGGACCGCACATCAGTGCCTTGGCAAGCGCAATCCTCATCTGCCATCCACCGGAAAACTCCTCGGTCTGCTTTGCAAAATCCTCGCGGGAAAATCCAAGCCCCAGAAGAATGGATTCCGAAAGGGCATCCCTCCTGTACCATCCTGAATCCTCAAGTTTGGAAAGAAGCTCCGAATGTTCCACGGCAAGAGAATCCGCCTGATCCGGCGAATGTTTCATCCTCTCGCCAATCTCGTCTATCTTCTCCTGAATCTCGTAGCCCCACTGGAAAGCCTTGTCCGCCTCCTCCTTGAGCGAGCATCCATGGTGGACAAGCCCGCTCTGTGGAAGATATGCGATTCGGGTATCCTTCTGGGCGACACGCTCACCGCTGTCCGGCTCCACAAGCCCCGCCATGATTTTTATAAGCGTGGACTTACCGGCACCGTTGGAACCTGTAAGGGCAGCCTTGGTTCCGGTCTGGAGATTCACGGAGACATCCTTTAAAATATCCCTGTCGCCAAAAGCAAGGGACACCTTTGAAAACTGAACAAAAGCCATCTTAAAATCCCGGTCGCGGAATCCTACCGCAGGAAGAAAATCACCTGGGATTCGGTGGCCATGCTTACCTCCGCATTCTCGCGTCCGCTGCTCAGGTCCTTTGTGATGGAGACCCTTGCGGTTGTCATGCGCAGTCCGTTCGCCTCAACCTTGTACAGGAAGTTGACCTCCGACCTTGTTCCGCTGAACACGAATGTCAAAACTCCGTCCCAGATTGATTTGAGGGATGTTGGCAGGAAGTACTTTGTGACCATGGTTCCGCTGTGTCCCGCGTCGGCAGGAATTGTGGAAGGCTGGAGATTGTCGAATCCGCTCCACTGGAACTTGTTTCCACCGGTGAACGTGAGTACGCCGAAGTTGGTGCTGTTGTACGTTGGACCAGAGCGCATCAGGGTTGTGTACACACGCTGGCGGCGCGCCCTCTCGTCCTGAATCAGGGTCGGAACGTCGTCATCTATTGTCACGAAGTACACTGTCGCCGGTTTGCCGTCGCTGTCGGTGAACCTAAGGACTATTGAGCTTTCACCGCGTATCGTCATTGTGATTGGCGTGCCGGTGAACTTGTAAACGCTGTCGGATGTCTTTGTAACACCCTCGTAAGGATAGGACACGTCAACATTCTGGAGCTTGAGCGTCACGGTTCCCGATGTGCTTCCAGGGTCGAATCCGTAATCCTCCTGCATGTAGTCCAGGTTGATTTCCTTTTTGTTTATCATCTTAGCGTAGTACTCAGGATACCAAAGGCTTGTCAGTGCAGCGTCGAGCAGATTGTTCGCGGACTCCACCTTTATCATTCCCTCGCCGTCATAGTCGTAGGAGCCGTCCGCCTGGATTTCAAAGGTCCTAAGGTTGTACGAGAAGCACCATCCGTCAATGCCGGTCGAAGTCAGGACCTTGTACCAGTCGCCCTCAAGCGGGGTGTGGCCGTTCATCGGTGTGTCGCCCTTTCCAATATAGCACGCCCTGATTATCTCTCCCTTCCGGAGCCTGTAGACCTGCTTGGCGGAATTCGTCGGATCCTTTCTGATTGGGAGTCCGTCAATCACTGATACCGCGTACTGCTTGTTGAAGCTCTCGTTGTTTTTGGCATACTTGGTTGCCTTGCCCTTGGACGCCGGCTCCGTAATCTTCCATAAGGGAACCTCGATGCGCTGGGTCTCGTCAGGAGTACCAATCAGGTAGGTCTTTGAAATATTGGACTTCATGTAGACAGGAACAACCTCCCCGTCAGCAATCAGTGCCTCAGGAATGTTCCACAGAACAACACTGTAACCGATAATCTCATTGGAGCATGAGAAAAAACAAATAGACACAAGCGAAAAAATCGCACAGAGGAATGAAATCCCCATCTTCTTCCCGAAATTTTTCATGCCATGATTCTACTATATTATTCGATTTGTGTGAACCTCTTGAAGAAAAAAGTGTTCGGCTGATTTGGACAACACAAAAAAAGACCCCATGACATTTTCACGGGGTCCAAATCAACGTTCCCCGCAGCAAGCTACCGAGTCCGTTGTTCTTAATAGGTATTGCAGTCAGGATTGCATCCCCTCATTTCGCACCAAGGGATTGGTCGCCTGCAACACGGTATTCAAAACTTCCGCGCAAATCAACATGCGCATGCTGGATTACAGTTCGCAGATTGGTGTGAACGTGTCGGCCTTGAGGGAAGCTCCACCGATGAGTCCACCGTCGATGTCCGGCTGTGCAAGAAGCTCCTTGGCGTTGGATGCCTTCATTGAGCCACCGTACTGGATGATTGTCTGCTCGGCAACCTCGTTTCCGTATAGCTTTGCGATGTGTGCGCGGACAGACTTGTGGATTGCCTCGGCATCCTCCGGGGTAGCGGTCTTTCCTGTTCCGATCGCCCAAACCGGCTCGTAGGCTATTACCACATTCTTCATCTGCTCGGCTGTGACACCGGAAAGGTCCGCATCAAGCTGGAAGTTGCATACTGCCTCCGCATTTCCTGCCTCACGCTCAGAAAGAAGCTCTCCAATGCAGAGAACAACCTCCAGTCCCTGGTCCAGTGCGCGGCGCACCTTCTTGTTAATCAGCTCGTCGCTCTCACCAATTTCGTGGCGGCGTTCCGAGTGTCCAAGAATCACAGACTGCACTCCGATGTCCTTGAGCATCTCGGCACTGACTTCTCCAGTGTGCGCTCCGTTTCCTGTTGCAGCCATGTCCTGCGCTCCAAGAAGGATGTTGCTTCCCTTAAGAACCTGGGCCACAGCATCAAGATATACAAACGGAACTCCAACCATGTACTTGTTCGGAAGTCCCTTGAGCGATGCCACCAAATCCTGAGCGAGCTTTACGGCCTCGGCCTTGGATGTGTTCATCTTCCAGTTACCGGCGATATAGTGTTTTCTTGCCATGACAATACTCCTGTTGTTTTCTGATTTGTTTATTGATAAATGTACACCAATTTTTTCATATATTCAATAAAGGGAATTGAGGATTGAGGATTGAGGATTGAGGATTGAGGATAAACTTTATGATTTATCTTTTTACTTAAATCCAAGTAAAAATTACTCTGAAAAATCAAGTAAACCGAGGGGAAAATTTTCCCAAAATCTCTAATTTTACCTTTTGGCTTTGACGATATTTTTTATGTGAAATGACCAGTGGACATGGGAGGGCTGGATTATTTTTTGATTTTCCAGAAATATCACACCATATCAAGGGGGGGAATATGAGCCAGGCATTGACAGATGCTTCCATCGGCAGCAAGAGAAAGAGCACCGCAATCAGAATAGCTGTGAAAGCGGGCATAGTTCTTGCGGCACTGGGTGGCATTCTTGTTCTGACAATTCGCTTAACCGAATCAATGGGCATGTAGCTCGGTCCAGCCATCTTTGGGTGAGCCGAAAAAAATCCGGTCAAAGGACTTGCATCCAGAGCCGGATTTTTTTATTTTAAAGCTGCGCAGACCAGACCTGAAACGCTACTACTCCTCCTCCAGCTCGGGGATTCTCTGCTTCAGAGCCTTCAAGAACTGCTGTCCAGTGACACCTTCCCTCAGGCACGCAAATATGCAGTTGTCCCCGGCCACGGTTCCAAGAATCTCGTCCATATTCAATGCGTCCAGGGCATTCGACACGGCATCGGCATGTCCACCGAAAGTCTTTATCACAACAATGTTTCCGCTGAAATCAATGCTTACATATCCGCGCATGAAGTCCTGCACATAAATCAGCTCGCTCTCACGTCTGTCCTCGTCGTCCGGCAGAGTGTAGACATAACCAGCGTGTCCGTCGCTTACCTTGCCCACCTTCAAAAGCTTAAGGTCCCTTGAAAGTGTGGCCTGTGTTACATCGAATCCTTCCTTCTGCAGATAGCCAAGAAGCTCCTCCTGGCTTTCAATGCGGAAATTTTTTATCAACTTGCGGACCGTCTTAAGTCGGTTCAATCTTTCTTTCAAAGCATGGCCCCTTTTATAATTTTTGACCCTTCAAATTATGTATATTTATACATTTTAGTCAAGGAAATTGTTTGAAAAATGGCATAAGAAATCATCCAAACGATAGCCCCATAATTTTTTTTGCCGGACGGATTTTTTAAGCGCGGCAGTCTCCGAAAAATCGTTATTGACGAGTTTTTAGAGATACCCTATTATAAATCCATGACAGTATACGAAAACATAAATGCCCTTGTTGGCTACGCAATCACCACGTCATTGATTCAGGAAGACGACATCATCTACACAAAGAACAGGCTCCTTGAGCTTTTCAGGCTCGATGGATTTGAGTCACCGGAACAGGCGGCCTGTGTACCAAAAGTCAAGACAGAGGAGCTTGAGCAGATTCTTTCGGGGCTTCTTGACTATGCGGGCAGCGCGGGTCTTTTTCCAAACGACGGGATTGTGAGCAGGGACCTTTTCGACACAAAAATCATGGGATGCCTTGTCGCCCGTCCATCAGAAATCCAGCGGGAGTTTATGGAACGTTACAGGGAGTCCCCCAAAAAGGCGACGGACTGGTACTACAAATTCAGCCAGGACACCGACTATATAAGACGCTACAGACTCTGCAAGGACTTAAAATGGAAGGCGCACACCGAATATGGCGACCTTGACATAACAATCAACCTGTCCAAGCCGGAGAAGG
>DGGQ01000089.1 GCA_002392275.1 Treponema sp. UBA3870 | reverse complement strand
TGACTGTCGCAAAAAGAATTATAATCGAAATGTAGTCCAGCGCAAACAGAAAATATCCGCGCTCCAAATCAAGGAAGAAGAACTGCTGCTGTAAAATCAGATAACGCCAGATTCCCCGGGTGACAAAAGCATAGATGCCATAGAGCGAAAGAAGAATAACTATTGCCCGCAAAACCGTCATTCCGAATTTATTTCGTAATCTTATTTTACCCGCAATCATCTCCACATGCATTCCAATGTGCAGCGACATGAACAAAAGATACCAGTGGCTTGCAAGAAGATGTGCGACCCGAGCAAATCCCAGTCCGATTTCAATTCGCAAAAATGCGAAAAGGTGACTTGAAAGAATAATTCCGCTTATCATCAAAAAGACAACACAAACAAGGATGGCACAATTTATGACTGTCTGCATGATACGGCGGACATTGTATTTACCTCGGAAGATTGCAGTGAACCAGTGTCGGTTCAGCATGATGTGAATTGCCCAAAGAATAAACAAAGCCGCGCCCAATATTTCATGGATGATGTCAGCAGGGAAAAGATAGGCACCACCCATGAGGATTATTGAAATAAGAGTCATTGCAATATCAAGCGGAACTCTGATTTTGCTTGTGTTCATCTTTCAGTTTCCTTACTTGAACAAGCCTTCAACATACTTTTTGATGTCAGCTCCACTGCCACGGGTAAAATCCTTGCCGCCTTTGAACAAACTTCCTTTCGCGTATTTTGCCAAATCACTTCCGCTTCTGCCAAGTCCGCTTCCTCCGCTAGTGCATAGGGTGACAAGTTTTTTGCCGGTCCAGTTCTGGCTTTCAACAAAGGTGTAAACGATTTTTGGAGCATAAGCCCACCAGATTGGATAGCACAGAATTACAGTGTCGTAGCCTGAGATGTCGATTTTGTTTGCAATTGCAGGACGGCTTTTGGAATCATTGCATTCAATGGAAGAACGTGATTTTTTGTTGTGCCAGTCCAAGTCCGCATCACTGTATTTCTGAACAGGCTGAATTTCAAAGATGTCCGCTCCCATCGCCTGTGCAGCATTTTTTGCCATGCGCTCTGTAGTTCCTGTCGCGCTGAAATAGACGAACGCCGTTTTTGCCGATGCTCCTGCCATGATAAAGCCTCCGATTAAAAGTGCCAGAATAAATTTTTTCATAAAAGTTTCCTCCAACATCAAAAAATTTTTTCAAAAGAGATTCTTTTAGTAACGTTCTGTTACCTAAGTAAAATATAGGATAGTGCTCGTAACTTGTCAATACTAAAACACAATTTTAGTGACAAAAAGTTGCTTATCAGAGCAACAACATGTCGTGTTAATCTGTTCCAATATGAACAATCAATAATGCGGTGGCCGCCGGTTGGGGATGTCGCCTTCAACCTGGTCGCTCAAATCTTTCAGTTTGGAGGAAAGGAGCTTGTTTTCTTTTCTCAAAAGCTCAATCGTTTTAGTATGCTCGACGGAGACTGCCTGCAGTTGATTCACAAAATCTTCCATGTAGGCAATCTTCGTTTCGAGGGCGATTATTCTTTGTTCGGTTTCGCTGTCCATTGAACGCCTCTAGTCTATGTCGTAAACTTTTCCGTACTCAACGACCTCAACATTCGGATAGCCGTTTTTCTTCAGATGCTCCGTGAAAAATTCCTGCGCATCTTTTTCACCGTGGACCAAAAAGATTTTCTTCAGGCGGCTTGTGTCGATTGTGTTGAGCCAGTTTGTCATCTCGTTGTAATCAGCATGGGCGGAGAACGCGTTGATTTTTTCAACCGCAGCCTTGACCGTGTACTTGTCGCCAAGAATTGAGACTTCCTTTTCTCCCTCAAGAATCCTGCGTCCCAAAGTGTTTTCCGACATGTAGCCAACAATCAGAACAATATTGCGCGGATCGGTGATGTTGTTCGCAAGATGATACAAAACACGTCCTGCTTCACACATTCCGTCGGCTGAAATTATAATCATCGGGCCGGTCTTTTTGTTGAGCGCCTTGGACTCATCCACGCTCTGCACGAAAGTCAGGTCGTTGAATCCGAACGGATTTTTGTGGTTCATCAGGAATGTTTCTGAAGTCTCCTCGTCGTAACATTCAGGATGCAGCTGGAAGATTCCGGTCGCGTTAACCGCCATGGGACTGTCAACATAAACCGGGATGTGCGGAATCCGTTTTTTATCGACAAGAAGATGGAGATAATAGACAAGCTCCTGCGCGCGCTCGATTGCGAATGACGGAATGATGATTTTTCCCTTGTTCGCGATTGCACGCTTTACAATCTTCTCCAAATCATCCAAGGCAACACCCGGATCCTCGTGCAGGCGGTTTCCATAAGTGCTTTCCATAAAAATATAATCAGGTGCAGGGAAATTTGTCGCAGGATCTCTGATAATCGGTTTTCCGACACGTCCAAGGTCTCCAGTATAAAGCACGCGGATTTCATCGGACGGAGCACCCCTCAATGCGACCTCACCTTCGACCGGCTTGCTTGTTTTTTCAGCTTTTCCCGAGCCAAAAAGCCTGTGCCAGAATCTACGTCCACCGCCCATGCCGGATGCCGAGGTTTTTCCAGTGACCGGATTTTTTCTCTGCCCGGTGATTGTCAGATATGCGAGAGAGCTTCCAAGAATGTGTCCCGCGTCAAAAAACTCCAGCTGCACGTCGGGAGCGATGAACATCTTTCTATTGTATCCCAACGAAACAATCTGGTTGGCGGCCTTAACGCAGTCTTCCTCAGTGAACAAAGGATGCCAGTGGAATTTCTGCCCCTTCTTCTTTGCCTGTTTCGCCAAAAATTCAGCGTCACGTGCCTGGATGCGGGCGGAATCCATCATAACGATGTTAGCCAAATCCCTGGTTGCCGGAGTCGCGTAGATGTTTCCCCTGTAGCCGTTTTTCATAAGGACGGGCAAAAGTCCACAGTGGTCATAATGGGCGTGTGTCAAAAGGACGGACTCAATCTTGTCGGCGGCGAAATCAAAGTTGCGGTTTTTCTCGTCGGCGACCGCGCGTTTACCCTGAAAAGCTCCGCAGTCAATCATAAAGCTGCGGCCATCTATCTCTATAATATGTTTGCTGCCGGTTACTTCCTGAGCAGCTCCAAGTGAATAGCATTTTACCATATGCACGCTCCTACGGATGTCTAAATTCTTCTATTATTATAACCCGACTTTTGGTATTCTTCAAATTTTTGTTTGTGGATTCTATAAAAATATGGTTTGGCAGCCCAATACTTTAGTTTTTCGATGCAGTCTTTTAAAATTGTCTGATGTTGCCTAAAAAAATTTGCCTTTAGTACCATTATATAGTATCATGTGTATATGAATTCAAAGCAAAAAAAAGTGTACGAAAAAATTTTCAAGAATCCTGTTCAATCAGATATTGAATGGCCGGATATTGAAAAATTTCTGAAATCACTTGGGGCAGCTATTTCCGAAGGAAACGGATCCCGTGTTCGCATTGAATTAAATGGAGAAAGAGCTGTATTTCATAGACCTCATCCGGATAAAATTACAGACAAAGGTGCTGTAAAATCGATGCGAAAATTTCTTGAAAATGCAGGAGTAAAAGATGATGAATTATAAGGGATTTGTTGGTGTAGTTGAATATGATGATGAAGCCCGCAT
>DGGQ01000093.1 GCA_002392275.1 Treponema sp. UBA3870 | reverse complement strand
GTCCTAAATTTTGGGGTCAGTTCAATGAGATAATTATACCCCCCCCCGGGTATTATCAAGATAAAAATTTGTTATATGTTACCTCGAAAAACTTCTGCTTTTAGAGCTTGCCTTATATAAAAAAAATATTGCATCAGGAGCCGCCAGCACAAAGCACCCGGCCCGCTCCCGATTTTTAGAGGAAAATTGATGTTGGAATTTTTTTTTAGAGTTTATTTGGTCCAAATTCGAGTTTTTACAAATCCCGTCATTCCGAACTCGTTTCGGAATCCCTTACACCGTTGCAGTGGCGTAGATGCAGAACCAAGTTCAAGCCTCGTGACAGAAAACTCGAGATTCGACCTATTTGAAAATTTTTCCAGAAGAATAATAGTGTTCGCTCCAGTACGGCTCGTCAAGGGAAGACACCGCCACACCTGTAACGGAACCGTCGCTCATCGAGTGAATTATTTTTCCGTCGCCCAGATAGACTGCCACATGGTAAATTTTTCCGTCCCTTATAAAAAAAACAAGGTCGCCGGGGAGCATGTCGCTCTTTTCAACCCGGTCCGCATATTCACAAAGAGATGCCGCGGATTTTGGAATCTTTCCCAGTCCCGCATCCAGCGCAACCGCATAGACAAAACCGGAACAGTCCATTCCGTTTTTATCGCTCCCGCCATACTTGTACGGGGTACCAATATATTTTTGTGCCAGCTCGACAAAATTCTTTCTTTCCGCGCTGATTTTCCCGGAACCACCGGATGACACATTTCCGGCATCGGACATCTCGAACACGGGAACCAATTTTTTTTCATCATCAGTAGAGGCAATCACATTATCCACCCATGAGCCGCCATCGTTTTTTGTTTTTTTGTCCGCGGATTTTTTTTCGTCCAAAACAGCATCCGTCTTATTTTCCACATTCTTTCCCTGCGAAAAATGTTTCACAATCCCGCCGACAACAAAAATAAACGCCACAACGCACGCAAGATATTTCAAAAACCTTGCTATAATTTTTTTGTCCTTCTCCATCATCTTTATTTTCATATCAAAACCTCAACAAAAAAATTCAGGCATCCAGGTTTACCAGACACCAAGCGGAAGGTCCACGGAAATTCCTGCGCCATGTGGAGTACAGTTGTAGGCAGAAATTTTTCCGCCCAGATTTTCCACAATAGTTTTAGCAATCGAAAGACCTAGCCCAGCCCCACCGGCAGAACGTGCATGAGCCTCATCGCCACGGTAGAACCGCTGGAACACATTTGGCAGAACATCTTCGGAAAATCCCTGCCCATCGTCCTCAACAAACACTGTCACCGCCCCGTCATTCTGTTTCCACCCCAATTTTATTGTACATTTTTTTCCACAAAATTTCACGCTGTTTGAAACAACGACAGTCAGAACCTGGTGCAAAAGTTCGGAATCAGTGACAATCGATATGCTCTCGTCATCGTCAACAACAAAATCAACATCGGGCGCGACCGCAAGAAACTCCTCAACAATTCTACGGAACATCGAGTTCAAATCAACGGACGAAAACACATGCTGAATCTTTCCATTCTCCAGACGCGAAATCTGCAAAAGATTTGAAATTATCGCCTCCATTGATTTTGCCTCGCCCCTTATCGACTCAAGCGATTTCTGGAGCTGCACAGGGTCATCCTTTCCCCAGCGCAACAAAAGATTCGACTGTCCAAGAATCACGGCAACAGGAGTCTTCAGCTCATGGCTCACGTCGCTCGTAAAACTTTTTTCACGCTCGTAATCTTTTTTAAGACGCTCAAACAGGGAATTGAATGTGGCGGCAAGATTGTCGATTTCGTCACCGTTGTCCGTCCGTGGAAGCAGCATCCCCAGATTCGACAAAGAAATTTGTTCCGCAGATTTTGTGAGCCTCACGACCGGGACCATTGTGTTGTGCGCAATCAAAAGTGAAATAAAAAACGAGAGAACAAGAATCGGAAGCACGGCAATCGCAATCGCGGGCGGAATCTTGTCCAACAGGTGCGAAGAGATGTCACGCTCCATGTCCAGCGAAACCTGCACAAGATATTTTCCGTCGGAACTTTTTTTTGTCAGATAAAGAGTCCTAAGGTTTCTGCTTCCATGAAAATCTTTTACAAGGTAGGTTTTAACCTTGAACGATGTCTCAGGAAGAACGGGCATGTCAGGTTCGTTTGTGAATACGGTTTCAGTAAATCCAGAGTCCACCGACGTCACAACATAGTTCACATAATATGGAACGCGAGAAAAATCTGGAGCCATAATTCCAGGAGGCATGTCCGATGGTCTTTTCTTTTCCTCATCCTTTTTTTCTTCGCCGCTTTTTTCTTTCAGTTTTTTTCCATCGCCACGTTTTTCCTCGTCAGCAAAATCTGGACGCTCACCTTTTAGCGCCGAAGGATTCCTATTTTCCGTCACGATTTTTTCAACACGGATTGCGGAATCCCTAAGCTCATGGTTCTGCTCCGTGCGCACAAAAAAATATATGAGCACGACAATTGCGCAGGAGAGAATCAGGACGGAACTTGCAAGCACCATCATAAATTTTAGCGACATCCTCAGTGAAAAGGAATTCTTTTTCATTTCCAAATATACCCCGCCCCCCTAACTGTTTTGATATATTCCTCGCCACATTTCTGGTCGATTTTTCCACGCAAATATCCAACGTAGACATCGACGGTGTTCAAATCAATAAAATGGTCCTTGCCCCAGATTGCATCAATAATCTGGTCGCGGCTTAAAACTTTTCCAGCGTTCTCCATAAAAAGTTTGAGCATCATAAACTCTGTTTTTGAAAGCGAAAGAGCTTTTCCCTTCACGCTCACGGACATGCCCCCAACATCCAGTTCCACATCACGCGTTACAAGTTTGGAAATTTGATTTCCAATGTTTGTGCGACGCAGCACGGCGTTGATTCTGGCAACAAGCTCCTCAATGTCAAACGGTTTTGAAATATAGTCGTCCGCCCCGGAATTAAGTCCGTTGATTTTATCCAGGGTCTCGCCACGGGCGGTCTCAAGTATCACGGGAATCGACGAGTTTTGTCTGATGCGCCGCAGAACTTCAAGCCCATTGATTTCGGGAAGCATCACGTCAAGCAAAACAAGGTCCGGCTTTTCACTTTCGATTTTTTCAAGGGCCTCGCGACCGGTCCTGGCGATGGATGTCACAAATCCCTCGTGCATTAGTTCCGCGTTCACAAAATCAACAATTCCGGCATCGTCATCAACTATCAAAATCTTCATAAAATCCTTCCGTTGCCCCCAATACTTCAGCGTAGCATTTTGATAAAACCGAAGTTTTTAGAGGCTTCCTATAAAATCAACAAAAGCAAATCACTCCGATTTTTTGGGAGCGTCCGTTTCCGTTTTTTCCGTGCCATCAGTTTTTTCTTCCTGCTCCACATTTTCCTCGGCGGCGGTCTCGTTATTTTCCAAATCCTGCTCAACCGGTTCCGCGGCTTTCTTTTTTTCCGTGCGGCGGATATATTCTGGGCGGACCTCGCTTGGATTGTACCAGTTGTTGAATGTCTCGGCAATCTCCGGTTCCTCGTCCGAAAGATATTTTTGCCAGATGGATTCCTGGAGCAGAACATAGTTTTTATCAACCTGAGTGATTTCCTTGAAAAGTCGTTCGGCTTCAACATCGCCAAGCAAATCGCCTCTGTCCGCATCCTCCTCGGGAAGATTTTTCACATAGTCGGCGACAAGCACCTCGACAATTCGTCTTGAGTCAGCACCGTAAGCGAGCCTCCAGATTTTATTTTCATCGATGTCATAATTCGGAAGCCAGTTCATGCAGTCCCGCAGATTGTTGTAATAAGTGTAGACATGGTTCAGACCAAGGTGCGCAATCAAAAGAGTGTCGTCCTCCAGCTGAATTTTTTCCGCAACCTTTTTGTAATATTCAAACGGCGGATCAAGTCTCGGGTCATAAACTTTGGGTGTAAAGAACATTGCGACAAAAAACACAATGCAGAGTCCAAGAAGAGAAACAGTTTTTATCGAAGTCCAGATTTTCGTAAAATCCAGAAGGCTCACGGCAAGATAGACCAGAAGCGGAATTCCGACCAACATTCCGTTTAGCGACATCCTGAAACCCATGTCCGAATCAAGATTCCAGAACGGAAAAAAAATTATCGCGACGAAAAAACATTCCACACCAATTTTTTTTCTAAACAAAACCAAAGCCACAGTCATGGCAAAAGCAAGGACAGAGCATACAGTGATTTCAATCGAACCAGCAAGTCCCTTTGTCCCCATCGAGTCGATAATCTTTTGATGCAAAAACGGAAACGACGGAAATCCAAATGACTGGTTGAATCTTGGGGACTGGTTTATCGCAATCACAAACACAATTCCGAAAAGCAGGAAAATGCATACGATTACCGAAAGAGCGTTCCTGCTCGAAAGTTTTCCCGAAAGAATTTTTGAAATAATATAGAAGACAGTGAACAGGATTCCGTAGACCGCGCTGACCTTGTGGCTAAAGATGGTCAACACCAAAAGCACCAAGGCAAGGAATCCTTTTCCGATTACAGCCTTGACCGAATCCTTTTTTTTGAAAAGTGACACAAGGCTTGCGGCATAGAACAAAAGAAAAAACAGTCCTGTCTGGTTGTTGATGTAGTTAAGCGACATTGCGGTTGTGCATACCGATGCGGCGGAAAAAAGAAGTCCGACAAGGGAAAATAAAAAACGCAGTGACGATTTTTCTATGAGCACAAAAATCAAAACAAATACCGAAAGCGAAAAAAGCGCGGAAGAAATTGCGGACCAAATTTTTACACCGAGTATGGAATCCCCGCACACGCCGGACACAAATCCGCTAAGATAGTAGCCGCATTCCGGGTCTGGATTTTCAAGTTCCAGATGCGTCACAAACGATTCTGCCTGGAGCACATAATAATATCCGTCCAGTCCGTTCGGCATCTCGCTTTTTTTCAACATGGAAAGCCTGATGGAAAAAACCACCAGCGTCAGAACTGCGGTCAATGCAAATTTTATAATCCCTGAAATAAACTTTCTGTTGCTCATTTACTCTCTTGCGCCAAAAGCGGCTCGTACATCATCTTGGCATGGTTTTCTGCCACCAATTCCTCTCCGTCAAACTGTCCGTCAACAAAATGTTTTCTAAAAATCCTGTTGTGCCGGACATACACATTTCCAATTTCGCTTGTTATCCAGTGTTCCTTCTGGTAAACCTCGTAGCTGTCACCGACAGGAACATCCGTTCTCCACTCTCCGCAAAGTTTTTCTCCATCAATCCACACCAGAAGCACGTAGGCATTTTTGGTGGAGTTCAGAACCATAAGGTCGCGGTAATTGTAAACACATGTCGCCCCGCTTCCAAATGGCTGTGTCCTGTTGGAGTCCGGAAAGACATCGTAGCTGTGCCGCCATCTTTCGACCACCCGCAGATTTGTGTGGAGCGTCATCCAGTAGACCAGATTTGAAAGAGCGCAAAGTCCTCCGCCAGTTCTTGCAACAGGACGACCGTTTTCAAGCATCATGCCTTTTTTGAATCCCCTCGCTCCTGTAGGATTTCCAAGCAATTTCCAGTATGAAAAAAC
Organism: Treponema sp. UBA3870; assembly: GCA_002392275.1. Classification (GTDB taxonomy): domain Bacteria; phylum Spirochaetota; class Spirochaetia; order Treponematales; family Treponemataceae; genus Treponema_D. Next base: position 2,450 of record DGGQ01000093.1, on the reverse strand, counting down.
TTTCCCAGGCTCCACCACCGCACCGGAAATTTTTTTTGTCGCCAGCCGAAGATTCGCAACCTTCCCCTCCTGCAGAAGCGAATCCGTTTCCGAAAGATTTCTGTAAAGCGGAACCGAATGGGAAAAAACCACGAACGGAAATTTATGTCGCAGTTCTTCCTCGTCCAGTCCAGATTTTTTTGCAAAACGTTTTCCATATCGAATCCACCACAAAAACCGGAGCGTCATGTAAAAATGGATTCCACAAAATATCCTGAACCGTCCCCGTCTTTTTTGAGGAACATAGCCGCCCAAACTTTTTTTGCCCATCTTACATTGGAATACGGGCGACAAATGTTTCGTCCGATGGAACGACGCTATACTTCACACCATTGATTGTGACAATGTTTCCGTCCACGCTGACCAATTTTGCGACCGTCGTGTTGACATAGGACAGGCGGCTTTTTTCATAAATCTTGCAGTTGCCTACACTGTATTCAGAAAATCCAGGACCATCCTCGACAACAGCTATTCTTGTATAATTTGATTTGGACATCCAGTCCGCAAAAATATCCAACTGTTTTTCCTTCTTCGTTTCCTCGTCAATGTCGGATGGAAGAAATTCGCAGAAGTCAAAATCAACAAGATTAAATTTTCCGTCCTCGGTGTCCGCCTTCATTACACAGCCCCTTTCGTTTCCCCCGTCAATGACAAGATAGACAAAAGGGTCGTCCACATTCGCAATCTTTTTGAACAGACCGGTGAACTTTGTCTCAAAATCCGAATTGAGCATGGCACGGGAGTTTTCTTCCTGAATCTTCTTCAAATTTTCCACGCCTGTAAACGGAATCTCATTTCCCCTGAACAAAAGACGAAAATCATCAAGGCATGTATCCTCGTACTGGGTTCCCTTGTAGACATCCATAATCTTGAGCTCTATTGTCTGGGCCGTCTGCGGAAATTCAAACTTGATTGACTGCCAGTCCCTGATTCCGTCCAAAAGCTCGTATTCCTTTCTCTGATAATGATTTCCAGCGACCTGGGTTATTTGCAGGGTCTTGATTCTGTTGTTGATTTCCCAGCTTTCGTCCGTGGCAAATCCGTTCACAATCTGGATTTCATCAAAGCTCACAGGCTCCTCGAATTCAATGGTCACGGCCTCGCCAATTCCGTCACCGTCAACTGATTCGCACCAAGTATTTTTAAAGTCGCCGTCCAGAATATTGATTGGGGGATAAAGAAATTTTCCGGCAAACTTTGCCTCTACAAGTTCGCTTGAAGCCGTAACTGATTTGACAGGAGCCTTCTCCGTCTGGGCCATGAACCAGTTTTTGTCTCCCTCATCATCGGATGCTGAATCAACAGCTGAATAATTGGCTGAAGATAACTTACCAGATGATACATCATCAGACGAAGTATTTCCACTGACAGAAGAGGCTGCTACACTATTCTTTTTTGAGCTGTCCTTGCCCTTTCCGCCGCAGGAAACAATAAAAAGTAACATCATCCCGGCACATATATAATAGAAGATTTTTTTCATCCCACATTCCCTCATTTGCAGTTTTATTTCAATAGTTTCACACACAAAACTGCATTTGTCAATTATGTATGGACGCAGAGTTTACCACAATTCCACCGTCACCACGGTTTTTGAAAAAAATTCCCACTTTTGTTGCGGATTTTGAATTCCACGGCATATATATATTGTAAGAAAACAGCGGTTATTTTTGGGAGATTTTATGAAGATTTACAGTTTTTCCCCATTCGGATATGAAGGTTCACTTGTCAGCGTGGAGGTGGACTTGCGGCGAGGGATTCCTGCGGTGGACCTTGTTGGGCTTGCCGATGGTGCGGTAAAGGAGAGCCGGGAGCGGATGAGGTCGGCAATCAGAAACAGCGGCCTGGACTTTCCGCCTGAGAGAGTTTTGATAAGCCTTTCACCAGCCGACCTGAAAAAAGAGGGAGCGGGTTTCGACCTTGCGATTGCGCTTGCTGTTCTGGATGCAAAAAAGCGTCTGGACAAAGCGGAAGAAGATTTTCCCGATGGACTTCCGCTGGACTCCGACATTCAGGGACCGGTCTCAATTCCCGGAAAAGATGAGTGCGGGATTCTTGTCATGGGGGAGCTTGAGCTGAACGGAAAAGTTAGACCCGTGCGTGGAATACATGCGGCGGCAAGCACTGCAATTTCGGGGGGAATAACAATGTGCATTGTGCCTGTCGGAAACAGCGAAGAAGCAAGGGATGTTCCCGGGATGAAAGTCTTCGGAGCGGAAAATCTCTGCGAAGCGTTCGAGGCGCTTGGATCCCCGGAATCATTCACAAAAAGGAAAGACGAATCCATTGACGTTGGTCGCAATGTGCCGGAAGGGTCCGTAGAAATTGGCGGCATACTTTTTCCACCAAAGGAAGATGGTTTCGACTTCTCCCAGATTTCAGGTCAGGACTTTCTTTTGCGTGGACTACAGATT
>DGGQ01000111.1 GCA_002392275.1 Treponema sp. UBA3870 | reverse complement strand
GTACGGAGGAACAGATTGTCCTTCGTGACTGTACGCTGGATATAACCTATCCGGGAGTTGTAGATACAATAAAAGAACTTTCCTGTACGGATAACTTTTTTATAGTAAGCAACTGCCATGACGGTTATGTCGAACTTCTTCTGGAAAAAACAGGATTAAAGCCTTTTATAAAAGACTATGAATGTTACGGAAGAACCGGAAAGGAAAAAGCCGAAAACATTCAGATTCTGGTAGCCCGCAATCAGTTAAAGGATGCCCTTTATATAGGAGATACGCAGGGGGACTGCGATGCCTGCCGCCAGGCAGGAGTCAGCTTTGTGTGGGCAGCTTACGGCTTTGGAACGGCAGATGTTTACAGAGATAAGCTTGAAAAATTTTCTGACCTTAAGGATATAATAGTTTTTTAAGATTATGCTTTATATTTTTGACATGGGCGGTGTGGTGACAAGCACATCGAGCGAAATCAAAAAACTCGTGGACATTTTGGGAACGAACGAAAATGATTTTTTCAAGTGGTGTGGTTCCCCAAAAGGAAATCCCGCTGGACGTGGCTCAGAGTTTTATAAAAATGGCGAGATGGATTTGTTTTCAATGCTGTCCAATGGCGAAATCACAGTCAAAGAATTTTGGAACATATTTTCCGCCCGTTCTGGAATTGTGGTCACTACTGACTGGTGGCACTGGCTTTTCCATCCTGTGTTGAATCAAAAAACAGTCAAAATTATCCAGGCACTAAAGTCAAATAAAAACCGTGTGGTCTGCGGGACAAACACAATCGACAGCCATTACCAGAACCATCTGGAGCGTGGCGACTATAGTTTTTTTGACCAGACCTACGCATCCAATTTTATGGGAGTGTCCAAGCCCGACCCACGTTTCTGGAAAATAATTTTGACAGCCGAAAATGCCCGGGAGCAGGAAACAGTTTTTATTGATGACAGAAAAGAAAATGTTGATGCCGCAAAAAACATGGGAATAAAATCAATCCTTTTTGAGGGTGCCGAAAAACTTGCCTCTGATTTAGGGCTTGATTTAAATTTTGATTTTGATTGAGGAAAAATGCCCATGAAAAATTTTTTCCTTGAAAACGGGATTTCTGGATTTGTTTTTGATATGGACGGGGTTCTCTTGGACAGCGAATCTGTTTATGAAAAAGCATGGCGTGTCGTGGCCGATGAGATGGGGCTTTGCGATATTGATTCGCTCCACAAAAAATGTCTTGGAGTTTCAAAAGACGCTGTGCTTGATATGTTTTCCGAAAAATATGGAAATGTTGGCGACGGCGAGTTTTTTTGGAAAAGGACTTCGGACTGGTCGATGGATTTTATGAACAAAAATGGTGTTCCTGAAAAATGTGGAGCAAAAATTGTTCTGGACTTTTTGAAATCAAAAAAAATACCTGTGGCACTTGCGACTTCTTCCGAAAAATCCTTTGCCGAAAAACTTTTGATTAAGGCCGGACTTCTGGATTTTTTTGACGCTATTGTTTTTGGCGACGAGGTTTCAAATGCAAAACCTGATCCTGAGATTTATAACGCCTCATGCCGAAAACTTGGGCTTGAAGCAAAAAAATGTGTCGCTGTTGAGGACAGTCCAAACGGAATAAAATCTGCAAATGCTGCTGGTCTGAAATGCGTTATGGTCCCCGACAGAATTCCTGCCGACGATGAAACTAAAAAACTGTCATGGAAAATCTGTGGCAGTCTATTGGATTTGAAAGAAATTATGGAAGTGTAAAACATGTTTGGAAAAATCAGAACGGAAAAAGAGGACGCGCCTCTCACGCTTAAAAGTTTTTTAACCCGGTGCGGAATTGTTTTGGCCATAATGCTCCTTGCCTTCGCCATTGAAAAAATCGCGGGAACAGGGAAGGGTGTTTTTTTTGAAGTCGCAAAGGCCATTTCTCTTGTGCTTTATTTTGTTGCGTACATCATTGTCGGAAGAAAAATTGTTATCCATGCGTTTGTGTCGCTTTTCAAGGGCAAGATAGAAGTGGAGCCGCTTGTGGTTACAGTTGCGACTTTGATTTGCATTTTGATTGGACAGTATGTTGGCGCGGTGGTCTCCATGCTGATTTATTATGCTGGAGAAAATCTGGTCGGACTGAGAATTGAAGAAAAAAAAGATGGCGAGTAGTGGAGAAAAATTATGATACAGATGGTCGCATTTTTGGGAAACTATGGACGCGAGTATGAGCAGACCCGGCACAATGTCGCATGGCTCTTTGAGGACAGCCTTCCGTTTGCATCAAAGATTTCGTGGAGCCAGAAATACCGTGCAGATTTTTCCGCCCTTGATTACGATGTGCTTGCAAAATGGATGGCGGAATCTGGTCTTTTAAAAACAAGGGACGACGGTTCGCTTCCAATTCCTGCGGACGCACCAAAAAAGATTTATTTTATGAAGCCGCTTACATACATGAATCTGAGTGGAGAAGCAATAGGAGAGGCTGCAAGGTTTTTCAAGATTCCATCATCCGACATTCTTGTTGTGCATGACGAAATTGAACTTCCGATTGGAACAATCAGCTTAAAATGGAGCGGTGGTCTTGGTGGACACAATGGACTTCGCTCTGCAAAATCAGTTCTGGGGACCGCCGATTTCTGGAGGCTGCGTTTTGGTGTTGGAAAACCAGCGGACGGAAATGTTGCCGACTATGTTCTTGGTTCGTTCACGCCGGATGAAAAAATAATTTTGAGCCAGGTCTTTGTGCATGGCGCGAATCTGTTTTCAAAACTTCTGACAAAAAAGGATGCCAGCTCTTTGATTAAGGAATGGGGAAAGAAAAAAGTTTTGGCGGAATAAAATGGAAGCGGAAAAAAATCAAGACAAAAAAACTGGAGAAAAATTTTCTGATGAGGAATCTGCATACAGGCGGCTTTCCGAAATTGTAAAAACTTTGCGCGGCGAAAACGGATGCCCGTGGGACAAAAAACAGACTCCGCAATCAATGCGTCCATGTGTTGTCGAGGAAGCCTTCGAACTTGTCGATGCTTTGACAAAATGCGACAAAGAAAATGCGATGGAAGAACTTGGCGACCTTTTTTTTAATGCTCTCATTATTGGGTTTATGTTCCAGCAGGAAAAAGATTTTAGCCTTGCCCAGATTTACAATTCCGCGAGCGAAAAACTTTTGAGGCGGCATCCGCATGTTGATTTTGATTCCTCGCTTTTTGTTGCCGGCAGTGTGCATGAAAAAAAATCGGATTCAAATTCTTCTGTAACAATTGATTCGGTGAACGAACAGTGGAGCAAAATCAAAAATAATGTCGAGGGAAGAAAAACAGAATCCGTTTTGGAACAGGTTCCAGATGGGTTTCCGCCAATGACAAAAGCGTACAAGCATTTGAAAAAGGCTGCGTCCCAAGGATTTGAGTGGCCCGAAATTGATGACGCAAAAAATAAAGTTGTCGAGGAACTGGAAGAAGTTTGCGCGGCCCAGAAAGAGAATTCTCAGGACCATCTGGAGGACGAGATTGGGGATTTGATTTTGAGCGTGATAAATTATGCCCGGCTTCTTGGTGTGAATCCTGATGTCGCGCTTGAACGTGCGGACAAAAAATTTTGCGGAAGATATTCCTTTGTCGAGAAAAAAATGAAGGAAAAAAATCTTCCGCTGGATTCTTCGTCACTTGAAAAAATGGAGGAGCTTTGGCGCGAGGCAAAATCGAGGGGGCTTTAGTTTTGGTCCTCCCATGCCTTGCTTCGTTCGACAGCTTTTTTCCATCCCCTGTAAAGTTGCTCACGTTTTTTTTCTTCCATCTGAGGCTGGAAAGTTCTGTCGGTCTCCCGCTTTTTTAAAATCTCTTCCTTGTTTTTCCAGAATCCTGTGGCAAGTCCCGCAAGATAGGCAGCTCCAAGCGCGGTGGTCTCGACGTTTTTTGGACGGCATACCTGGGTGTTCAGAATGTCGGCCTGGAACTGTAGCATCATGTTGCTGACACAGGCTCCCCCGTCAAAATTCAAAGTTTTTATGGCGGTCCCGGAATCTTTTACCATCACGTTCAGTACATCGCAGACTTCGTATGCAATACCCTCCAGTGCCGCCCGGCAGATGTGCGCTTTTTTCACTCCCCTTGTCAGTCCGACTATTGTTCCACGAGCGTACATGTCCCAGTATGGAGTTCCAAGTCCAACAAATGCGGGAACAATGTATGCACCGTTAGAATCCTGCACCGACTCGGCAAGCACGTCAATCTCATGTGCGGATGAAATCAATTCGAGCTCGTCCCTCAGCCACTTGATTACAGCTCCACCGACAAAGACGCTTCCCTCAAGCGCGTACTGGATTTTTCCCTTGTAGCCCAGAGCGATTGTGGTCAGAAGATTTTCGGACGTGACAGGTTTTTCGCCGGTATTCATCAACATGAAGCAGCCGGTTCCGTAGGTGTTTTTTGCCTCCCCTCGGTTGAAGCATCCCTGCCCAAAAAGTGCCGACTGCTGGTCCCCTATTGCCGATGCGATTGGAACGGAAAATCCACAGACAGCCGAGCTTGTGTTGCAATAAATACATGCGGAGTCCTTGACTTTTGGCAGAATGCATTTTGGAATGTCCAGAAGTTTCAGAAGGTCGTCGTCCCACTGGCACTTGTGTATGTTGAAGAGCATTGTTCGGCTCGCGTTTGTGACATCGGTGACATGTGCCTTGCCGCCCGAAAGTTTCCAGATGAGCCATGTGTCTATTGTTCCTGCGAGGATTTCACCTTTTTTTGCGCGGGACCTTAGACCGGGAACGTTGTCAAGGAGCCACTTGATTTTTGTTCCGGAAAAATATGCGTCAATCTTTAGGCCGGTTTTTTCTTTTATCATCTTTTCATGCCCGGCGGAGATAAGCTGTTCACAAATTTCCGCTGTCCTCCTGCACTGCCAGACTATTGCCCGGTGGACCGGCTTTCCAGTCTTTTTGTCCCAGAGAACGACGGTCTCGCGCTGGTTTGTTATGCCGATTGCCGCAATCTCGTCCTTTTTGATTTCTGCGTCGATTGCCACAGTCTCCAGCGCCTTTAGCTGTGACTTGAATATTTCATCCGCGTTATGCTCGACCCAGCCCGGATGCGGATAGTACTGTTTGAATTCCAGCTGCTTTGATGAGATTGGATGCGCGTCCTTGTCATAAACGATTGCGCGGGAGGAAGTTGTTCCCTGATCCAGCGCGATGATATATTTCTTTGCCATTCCCTAATTCTAATGCAGATTTGGCAGATTGTAAAATTTTTAATTTTTGTGAGTTTTATGGTTAACATTGAATAATCCGCTTTCGCATAATTTACTGGATTTTTTAAATTGTGCTATTATAATTTATAAAGTGGTAAACACATCGAAGACCAAACTTAGTGCTGTGATGTATTTTATGAATTTTAAGAACAAAGGTACATTCGCACTCCCCACCGCATCTCTGAATAAATCTTTCAGGGCTATTTTCATTTTGATTTTAAGCATGTTCACTTTTTCCTTTTTCTCATGCGATAGAGTACTTTTTGATTCTTCGGACGGAATTGTAATCAAAGCCTATGACGCGGACTCATGGCAGGACACCGGAATCCCTTATGCAAACCGCGCACAGATGCAGAAGTCATTGCAAATGAAACCGTCGATTTTCTATAGAGCTTAAGAAGTGTCCGGTCGTTACGTTTATGGATGCTGATTGATCTATGATTGCTTCGCAGTCTCTTGTTGCCCGGCAGTGGCGGAACGCCATTTTGGACTGCGCCCTGGACATTACTCGCTTCGCAATCCTTTGTGACTCGGCAATCGGTGGCGCGCACCCGGTACGCATGAATTACAACAGACTTGCGAAAGCCGGAAATATCCAATTCGCAAAAACAACAGGCGGCCGCCGGTGGAGCGTATGAATTAAAAAAGGTCCTGCGATGCAAAATAAAACAACTGTGCCGAATGGGGTGGCGGTATGCCACTAAAGAAGAACAAAAGGTTTCCCCAAAAACAATGCCCAAATAAAACTGAATTGAACAAAGAAAGCTTGACTCCTCTCGTTGTGCTTGCCGTTGAGTTTAAAAGCCCGAAATTACGTGCTTTTAAACATCGCATTTTCGAGGTTCCCTATGGCGATTTTTAGTGCTATAATAGACCCCTAAATAATTTTTTGGAGGATTCTATGGCTGATATCCGTGTTTTTCCTGACCCACCGGAGGGGACGCCTGAAAGCAAGTTTGTCCATCTGCACGTACATTCTGATTATTCACTTCTGGACGGGGCGTCAAAACTGGACACGCTGATTGCCCGGGCGAAGGAACTCAACATGAAATCCCTTGCTCTTACTGACCACGGAAACATGTTCGGAATCCTCAACTTCGAGCACATCTGTCACAAGAACGGAATCAACCCAATCTGCGGGGAGGAATTTTATGTGGCGGAGGGAAGCCATCTGGAGCACAACAAGATTCCCTACTCAAAAAACGGAAAGTCGCACTACAACTATCACCTGATTCTTTTGGCGCAGAACGAGACGGGCTATAAAAATCTTTCGTGGCTTTCTTCACTTGCGTATACCGAGGGGCTCCATTCTGGTGGAATCTTTGAAAAGCCGAGAATCAGTTTTGAACTTTTGCAGCGTTACCACGAGGGATTGATCTGTCTTTCGGCTTGCATTCAAGGAGAGGTTCCTGAGGCCCTGCTTTTTGATGATGAGAAACGTGCCTACGAGACTGCCCAAAAATACAAGGAACTTTTTGGACCGGACCACTATTATATAGAAATCCAGGACCACGGACTTGATGACCAAAAAAAGGTTGCCCCGAAACTTGTGAAACTTGCCCGCGACCTTGACATTCCGATTGTCCTGACCAACGATGTCCACTACTGTCTGAAGGAGGATGCCGATGCCCAGGATGCGCTTGTCTGCATTGGACTGAAAAAATCGCTCAAGGACCCAAACCGAATCGGGATGTATTCTTCGGGGCAGGAATGGTATCTGAAGACGGACGAGGAGATGTCAAAACTTTTTCCCCAGTACCCGGATGCGATGGAGAACACTCTAAAGATTGCTTCAATGTGCGACCTCACAATCCACCAGTACAAGACACAGGAACTGAAAAACTGTCTTCCGCGTTTTGATTTGCCGCCGGAGTTCCAGAAAGATCCTGACTACACCAAAAATCAGGATGCCTATGTCCGCTACATCGTCGAGGAGGGGCTTAAAAAACGTTACAAGGAAATCACCCCGGAAATCAGGGAGAGATGCGAGTACGAGCTTGGAATAATCTTCAGCATGGGATTTTCCGGCTACTTTTTGATTGTGTGGGAATTCATCAACTGGTCAAAGACGAACGGCATTCCGATTGGACCTGGGCGAGGTTCCGGTGCGGGCTCCCTTGTCGCCTACTGCATGACGATTACCGACATCGACCCATTCCGCTACAAGCTGATTTTTGAACGCTTCTTGAATCCTGAGCGCGTCTCCATGCCTGATTTTGACGTGGACATGGACTTCGAATTCCGCCAGAGGATAATCGAGCACACGGTGGATTTGTACGGGGAGCCACAGGTTGGACACATAGTCACGTTCGGTACTTTGAAGCCAAAGCAGTGCATTGCCGACGTGGGACGAATCCTTGACATTCCGCTTTCAGAGGTCAACATGATGAAGGCCTGCGTTCCGGACAACCCCAAGGCAAAACTCAAGGACGCATTCACTCCGCCGGACGAAAAGCATCCAGACAACGGACAGCTGATTCCGTACACGCAGATGGAGCATTTCAACAACGACAAGGAAAAATTCGACCTGTACCAGAAGATGTTCGCGTTGTGCAAAAAACTGGAAAACGTGAACCGAAACACAGGTCTCCACGCATCGGGCATGGTGATTGGTCTTACCGCTCTTCCCGATTGGGCACCGGTGTTCAAGGACAACAAAACCGGAAGCAAGGCCGTCCAGTACACCATGGACATAATCGAGCCGTGCGGGCTTGTCAAGTTTGACTATCTTGGATTAAAGACCCTTTCGCTGATCCGCTACGCCGAAAACATTATCAACAAACACAGAAAAGCGGGTGAACCAAAGTTCAGTGTGGAGGATGTGAGCGACAGTGACGAAAAAACATTCGACCTTTTCTGCAGAGGAGATACGGTTGCTGTCTTCCAGTTTGAGTCGCCGGGAATGCAGAAGATTCTTCGCCAGGCAAAACCGCGCTGCATAGAGGAGCTTGTCGCTTTGAACGCGCTCTACCGACCGGGACCTATGGATTATATCCCGAACTATATAGATGGAAAATGGAAGCCTGAGACAATCCACTACCCTGACCCATGTCTGGAGGACATCCTCAAGGAGACCTACGGTGTAATGGTTTACCAGG
>DGGQ01000027.1 GCA_002392275.1 Treponema sp. UBA3870 | reverse complement strand
TTCGGATTTTCAGATGCGTCAGCCGCTCGATTACTTCCTTGCAAATCTCCTTGTTTTTCATCACCTCTCCGAACATATAGTCATCGATAAATGTGAGGTCCTCCAGTGCTTTCATAAAAATCTCCTCACATTATATATGTTCCCTGAAAATCACCGATGTAAACAAAAATGCGTTTTTTTGAAAAAAAAGTGTGGATTGTGTGGTCCCGGTGGTGCAGTGTTCCGATACCTTTTGCTTTGCTCCATATTGTGTCCGAAAATTTACGGTTTCGGCACAAAATCAGCAAAAAAAAATTTATGGTCTTCCCAATCCGCCAGGTGGGCTTTTATTTTTTTCTCCATGCACCTACCGCTATAATGGTTGATGCGGCGGCAACAGTGGTTCGCGAAAGAAACACTACAAGATTTATGGTGCACATGAAATTCCATTTCAGTCCTTCGTGGTGCCTTGTGAACGGCTCGATAAATGTTATAAGCTCAAGGACCGCAAGAACAACAGCGACAAGTGCCGCCGCGGACTTTATGAATTTGTTTCCGAATCCACCGGAGAATAGACTTGCCGTAACAAAAAGCGACATTGCAAAAAGCAGAATCCAGTTCATAGCCCGGCTGAATGTCAGTGCCTTGAAATTTACGAGCACAGAATTTTCTCCGCTGCCTACCGTGAATGATATTTTCATTCCCATCATCACTATGGCGACAAGGTAGAGAAGAGTCAGTACAGAGCTAAGCGATGCGGCTGTGACTGTCAGTGCGTTCTTTTGTTTCATTTTTCCCTCCATTTTCTATGCCTCAACAAAATCCACGCTCAGGTCGGGAAGCTTTATGTTTGTGGCTCTCACGCTTATTGTCTGGTTCAGCTCGACCTTGGATTTTACCGGGATTGCGCTCTCCATGCCAAGTGATGGAATGCAGAACTGTGGAATTTTTCCGCTGTTGTCTATGCACACTGCGTTCCCGGTCCAGTCCTTGTTCTGGAGAAGGTAGACAAGGGTCCAGTGTGTGTTGCTCTTCCGTTCCGCCTTGTGGGCTGCCTGTGCGCTTTCCTCACCTGCGGACACACGTAAAAGCATTGTGTCCCTGTCGAGAGTTGGTCTGCCATCAAGAAATGCCCTAAGCTGTATGTGGGCAATCAGGTCCCCGTAGCGCCGTAGCGGGCTTGTCACCTGCGTGTACATGCCGATTCCAAGTCCCCAGTGCATTGACGGTGTGATGCCTACATTCCTTTTGTGCATGCATCTTCGGAGCCTGTACTGTCCGGCAAGTCCATCGGGAATGTCCTGCGGTATTGTTGGCTGGTCCTGGCTAACATAGGGAAAGGGAATTCCGTTCTGGAATGCGAATTTTGCGGCCCCCTCTCCGGCCAGTACCATCATCTCGCGAACCATCTCCGCGCTTTCTGTCCTCTTGCCTCCAGAAATAGAGACGAGCTTTGTGTTCTCATCCACTGTGATGTGTACCTCCGGCATGTCAATCTGCACGGCCCCGTTGTTTTTTCTGCGGACGCTGTTTCTTCTTGCGATGTCGAAAAGCGGTTTCAGTTCGGCGGACTCCTTCATTTCATCCGCCTGCTCGTATGTCAGACGCTTCACCTTCACAATAGTTTTTATAACGGCGCAGTCCTCTATGTTTCCATCACCGTCAAGTTTTAGCCTGAACGAGAGTGCCCGGCTTTTTTCCGTTAGACCCAGCGCGTAGTCTTCCAGTGCATTTTCCGCCAACATTCTTGCGGCCCCCTCAGGAATGTACAGTGTCGCGCCCCTTTCCCTTGCGGATTTGTCAACAATATCGTCGGGCATGACTGTGCTCGCTGGATCAGCTATGTGCACCCAGAGGTATGTTCCGTCGAATGCAACTGCGTCGTCCGGGTCCGTTGACCATGCGTTGTCTATTGCGTATGCGGTTGATGGAACCTCGGTCCTATCCTCGTCTGGTGGTGTGGGAAGTCCATGGGCGGAAGATTTTGTGGAAAGTCCCCAGCGTGAGGGGTAGGGGTTTTTTGTGATTGGCCAGATTCCTGTCTCAAGCAGAATCCTGTGCGCGTTTTCGACCGTCTCCTTGAAATGGGCTTCGTGCATGGTCTTGCTTTTGTCCGTCATTCCAAGCGCGAAAGACTCAACGTCCCCCATGAATTTTGCATCGTCCGCAAGCAGCTGCCTTTTTTTCAGTCTGTCGATGAATCCGGCCCTGAGTTCGTTCTCCCTGTCCTTTTCCTGTGACTTCCGCACAATCGAGTCGATTTCGTCCGCCTGCCTTGGAACAAAAACAAGTCTGCCATCCGCAAAATCCTTCGCGCTCAGTTCAAAAAAAAGTGTGGAAATCAGTCCTCGGTAAATCATAAACGAGTCGTCGGCGGTAAAATCCCCATGGCAGAGCTGGGCAAGCTCTTCAAAACTGATTGGACTTCTGGCAGTCTCCTCGTCCGATGTCAGAAGTTCGTGGGCCTCCTTGATTTGGCAGAAGACCTCGTTTGTCTGGTCCATTTTGTTGATGTCGTCTGGAGATGGTGATTTTGTCTCTGCGTTTTCAAGGACTTTCTCTAGTGATGATGCCGGGCCCTCGTGCAGTAGGATTACATCCTTCTCCCGCACACTCTGGTTTCCGTAGACCGCTTTTTTTGTCTGGGTGGCCGCCGAAGTCCTGAACTGAATTGGAAATTTCCCGTTTGAAGCCTCACCGCAGACCACCGCGGCCTCTTTTTTATACAAAACAACTGACTTATTTTTTAGCACGACAGTATCCCCGGAATCGATAGATTAAAAAACTTTCCCTAGATTATCGGAAGAAATGGCATGTTCTTTTTATCCATTGCAATAAAAAAAGCACCGCTGGGTTAACAACGGTGCCTACATCCGGACTTAAACCGAATTATTTCTTTGCAGCCTTTTTGGCAGCTTTGGCCTGTTTCTTCGCTTCTGCAGGGTCGATTGAATGGTCGATTGTCACCTTGTCATATCCAACCTGTCCTGTGAGTGGGTTTACCAGCCAAGGGGCTTCAATCTTTTCACAGATGTTCAGCTCTTCATCCAAATCTTCTGGATTCTTTACGAAGAACTTGCACCTCTCCATGGTTGGCTTGAAGCATACTGTCTCGCCCAGCTTGAATCCTTCCTTTGTCGAGGCCTGGACGCGGGCAATAACCTGCTGACCCTTTGTCGCCAAGAACAAGTGTGTCTCTGCTCCCAGAGGTTCCTTGTTGGTGACTTTCATCTGCATGACGTTTTCGCCGGATGTTTCTGACTGATATGTAAGATCCTCAGGGCGTACACCGAAGTATACCTCCTTTCCTACATAATCCTTGAGCGCATCCTGCTGCTCTGCTGTCGGAACGAGCGTGAATGAGCCTTCGTCGGCAACAATCTTGTCTCCTTCCTTTCTGACAGTCACTGTCATGAAGTTCATTGGCGGTGAACCAATGAATCCTGCGACGAACTTGTTGATTGGATGGTTGTACAGGTACAGTGGCTCTCCAATCTGCTGAACGTGTCCGTCCTTCATAACAACAATCTTTGTACCCATTGTCATAGCCTCAGTCTGGTCATG
>DGGQ01000054.1 GCA_002392275.1 Treponema sp. UBA3870 | reverse complement strand
TAATCGCCCACAGGCTTTCGACAATCAAAAACTGCGACACAATCTTCTACGTGGACCACGGAAAAATAATCGAGCGCGGCTCCCACTACCAGCTTATGGCGAACCTTGGACCATACTACAAGCTGTATTCGTCACAGTTTGCGCTGCTTTAGGTGCTTTACACTGTTTTCCGGTGGTAAAAAAATGTAACCAAATTCATAAAAAAAGGTTGATATAAAGCAGACAAGTGTCGTAAAATAGAGACTGGAGCGGCTCGCGAAATCGGATGTGTTTTGCGGGCCATGGGTGTTTGGTTTGATTTGCCCGGCTCCACTGTTCCAGCATAGAGTCTGGGGGAGGATGCTATGGATTTTATAAAAAAGGGATGCGCCCGTAAAAAGTTGGTGACTTTCGGTGTCGCAATGCTTGTTTCGTCCGCTTTGTTCGCCAAGCCAGGTGCCAACCGTTCCCGATTTTGGAATGAGGATTTGCAGGAGGACGACGAGACTGCGGTTTCCGTATTTGTGACTGACGATTATGGCTACAATGAAGATGGCTATAACGAAGATGACTACGAAATGGGTTACGATTCCACAACGGATTTGGATGGCCTGTTCTTGCAGGAAGAGGTAAAGACCGCCGACAATGCCAGGGTCCAGAAACTTTATGACAGCCTGAGCGAAAAGACTGTTGACATTCTGTATGGACGCAGCTACGATGCCAGCCTTGCCGAAAAGATTGCGGAGATTGAGGCTGTGAAGCAGGAGATTGCCACTCTCTTGAAATCGGATGTGTCCGACCAGAGAAGGGCCATGCTCCAGAAAAAGATGCGGGATGAAATCAACGAGAGGTCCTCCCAGAAGCCGCGTGCAGCTGAGGTAAATCCAGACGGCTCCCTGAACGACCGTGGACTCCAGAGGCTTGCAAATGATATTGAGAAGATTCAGGAAAAATATAGCTCCATGGAAAGTGGTATTGCTCCTGATGCGGAGTCTGTTCGCAAGGCGGATTCCCTTAGAAAAAAACTTTCCGCGCTGGTTTCCGCTCTTGAAGGTGCCTCGTTCAAGGAATCATCCGCACAGGACAGTGGCATAAAACTTTCGGTTCAGGCCTTCACAAGACTTAACGGCAACGAGGGGTGGCCATACACGGTCAGCTATTCCATTGGCGGGACTGAACTTTTTAGCGTCACCGGGATTTTGAGCTACGAGGAGCTTTCTGGAAAAAAGATTCCGGAGGTTCCTTCAATCCGCAGTGCAGATTACGACAAGGCCATGGAGGAGTATGAGAATTTCCTTGATTCTGTCGAAGTGTTCAACGCGGCATTTGAGGATGGACTTGATTTTGTCGAGGCTGTTCTTTCCATCTCCGTAAAGACCGGTCGCGATCCATCTTCCTACAGGATTTTGGTTGACAACATGTCACTGAAGAATGTGGTCAACGGAAAAAATGTCTGCTCCTTTAACTTCAGAAACAACTTCAGAATCTACCAGTCGGAGCCGGCTATCGATGTGGAGCTTGAAGCAACGGAGACCAGCCAGCCTGTAAAACCGTCCAGAAATCAGAGCGAGCGGCAGGTCGAGGATGAGCTTTTTGACGACAGCTCCGTTTCAATAAAAAAAAAGACCCCGCAGGTAGAGGACGGCGAGGAGCTGGACATATCGGAAGATGACAGAAATCCTCCAAAGGTGGACAATTCGGTTAAGTCCGATTTCCCGGTGAGCGACGAATGGAGCACATCGAATGTTCAGAAGACCAAGCTCCAGAAGAAGAGGGATTCGTACAGCTCCATACTTTACGTTCTGCCCGGAAACCTCAACGCGTATCTGACGGATAATGACGTGGTGTTCACTCTTGGATATTCGCTTACATTCGGACTTGCGGAGCATTTTTATCTGGGACTCAATGCAGAGGTTGGAGCGGGGGTCGCCGCATTGTCCGCCGTCAACACGTACAGCGACTTTGATAGTTTTGACAATTACGGCAAATTTGTTTTGAGCGGTATCGCCGGATGGAACTGGTCCTTGAGTCCTTCTTGCAGGTTCAGCGTGTTCTGTGAGGGTGGATTCTTCTTCGACACGGCTGCCATGGGAACTGGTGTTTCTGCGGAGATTGCAAGCGTTTCAAGCAATGTCGCTCTCCAGACATCATGCGCCTACTATTACACATCGGATATGAAGAGTATCGCAAAGGCTTCTATCGGAATGGAGGTTCTGTTCTGATTTGATTGCGCCGCGGGGTATGTGGCTATGTGCCAATCTGAAAAAGTGCCCCGCATTTGGTTTGTGATAAATTGATTTTCGGGGCATAAAAAATCCGCATCCAGTTTGAATGTTCAAAATGGGTGCGGATTTTGTTTTGCTTTGTTTTTTGATGTTCTATCTTGCGTAGTCCACGATTCTGGTTTCCCGGATCATGGTAATCTTGATTCTTCCAGGATAGCGCAGGTCGTTTTCAATCTGCTTGGCTATGCTCTTTGCGAGCTCCTTAACCTGGTCGTCCGGAATCTTCTCGTTGTTGACCAGAATCCTAAGTTCGCGTCCAGCCTGTATTGCGTATGCCTGCTCGACACCCGGGAACTTCTTTGCGATGTCCTCCAGATTTTCAAGCCTCTTAACGTAGTTGTCAACCGTCTCACGTCTGGCTCCAGGTCGCGCTGCGCTTATTGCATCTGCAATCTGGACTATTATTGCCTCGACAGTCTGTGCCTCGACATCGTTGTGGTGGGCTGCCACGGCATTAACAACCCTTGGCTCCTCTCCCATCTTGCGGACCATCTCGGCTCCAACCTCGGCATGGTTCTGGTCGCTGTCAGTCTCGGCTCCCTTTCCAATGTCATGCAGAAGGGCGGCACGTTTCGCAAGGTCCCTGTTGGCTCCAACCTCCGACGCAATCATGCTGGCAAGTTCCGCGACCTCCTTTGAGTGGGTAAGCACGTTCTGCCCATAGCTTGTGCGGAAGTAAAGCCGTCCAAGCGCCCTGATGGCTTCCTGTCCCATGTTGTGTATTCCAAGGTCGAAGAGGACCTTCTCTCCCTCCTCGTAAATCTTTTGCTGCACTTCGCGGGTGACCTTCTGGACAACCTCCTCGATGCGCGCCGGGTGGATTCTTCCGTCCGTTATGAGACGCTCCAGGGACTCCTTTGCAATCTCCTTGCGGACCGGGTCGAAGCAGCTGATGACCACGGCCTCCGGTGTGTCGTCGATTATGATGTCAACGCCTGTCAAAGTCTCGAGCGCACGGATGTTTCTTCCTTCGCGTCCGATGATTCTTCCCTTCATCTCGTCGCTTGGCAGGGACACCGTCGTGACGGCAATCTCGCTGGTTGTTTCGGTCGCAAGTCTCTGTATGGTCGTGACTAGAACTTCCTGGGCCTTCTTTTCGGCAGTCAGCTGGGCTTCCTGATCAATCTTGTTCAGCATGGCCTGGGCATCGTGGCGTGCCTCGTTTTCAAGGCTCTGGATAATCAGGGTTTTGGCCTCCGCCTGTGTGAGACCGGAAATCCTTTCAAGCTCCGTCCTGAGCGTCTCCTCCTTCTGGTTCAGCTCCTGTTCGCGCCTTTCCATCTGTGTGGCAAGATTCGCATACTCCTTGTCCTTCTTGTCCATCTCAAGACTTCTCTGGTCAAGAAGCTCCTCTTTTTTGTTCACACGGTTCTCGTAGGTCTGAAGCTCCTTACGGCGTTCGCGGTTCTCCCGTTCTTGCTGGTTCCTGTCCTGAATGAGTTGTTCTTTTGCTTGGAGCTGGGCTTCCTTTTTGAAAGCCTCGGCCTCTTTTATGGCATCCTGTTTAACCCGCTCGGCTTTTTGTTCCGCGGCGGAAAGTTGAAATCTGGCATAAATCCAGCGAATAGTCCATCCAAGAACAATTCCTGCAACGGGGAGAACGATGTACAAAATGGTCTGTAACATTTTTTATCTCCAATTATTGTAGAATTATTCATATATAATGTAGAATATTAGGGCTGTAATGTCAAACCCTAATCTGTTAATTTCTAAAAAAATTGTGATTAAATCTGCAAGTCCGTGGGCTATAAAAATTAAAGTTTTTGGAGATTTCCTATTTTCAAATGGAGATTTTTTAGTTATCTTTATAGGTAGATGAAAGACAACGTTCAGAACATGGTATCCCGATTCCTCAGAACCTACGCGGACAAATTTACTCTGCGCGATGTGGTGAAATTTTTCTCATCCCTGGGGGTCAAGATTTCCAGCCATGAATGTCAGGCATACCTTGAGAGCAGCCCCTACGTTTTCGCATTGGAGGACGGATTCTATATCACGAGGGCGGGAGCGTTCACGGGGGAGATTTTCAGCATAAGGCCAAGCGCACGCGAGTTCGAACAGAGGGTTCTGGTCCCCGGTTCAAGGTGTATGCCATTTGTTGATAGCGAGATGTTGCCCTCCGCGCTTTCATTTTACATAGACGGAAAGAGAATACAGAAAAGGGTCGGCACATTCGACTGCGACTCGGCCATAGATTTCTACCAGCTTTACGGCGAGGAGTACGCTCCACAGTACATAGCGAGCGACCCGGCGAACAGCAGTCTGGACATGGTGGCCAGGGACTACGAACTTCCGAACAACGTGATGTTGACCGGGCTGGACATGGGCGTTCTGATTGACGACTTCGGCATGCAGCTTGGCGACAGAATAATGTGCTCCGTAACCAACTGGGACAAGGGAATAATCCACGTGATGGTCGTCAGGGACGGAAAAAACAAGTTCAACCGTGGATTTGAGGGCAGCGCGAAGATACTCTGGTACACAAATCTGGAGAAGGCTCTGCTGGAAAGTTTCGACCGCTTTGGGCCGTGCGAGTCAATAGAGGAGCAGCTTGCGAACGTGTTTTTCGAGAACACCGAGGACCTTTGCTACTCAATGTGCGGCTCGATCGAGGAATACCTCAACGGATACGCGAGCAAGGTCGGGATGCAGCGTTTCGGTGTTGAGACGAGGCTCTGGTTCAAGGGGCAGAGCGTCCCATGTTTTGGCGAGTGGAACAGGATGATGGACGAATTCGGCATGGACACGGCCTGGTTCCCGTATATACTTTCGCAGGATGTTGTTGAGCAGTTCCTTACCGACATGGTTGCCCGGCGCGACAGTGATTTTGAGCAGCTTTTGAAAAAAATGTATCCGTCGGATTATGTATTCCACAAAGACGAAAAAAACTCTATACTCGAAATGGTCAAGGACTGGTATGTTGCCATAAGGGAAAGCTACAACTGGTTCGCGGACAGGTCGATTGGCGATATTCGGAGGCAGGCCCTTGAGCTTTTTGTCGAGGTGAAGGACTATGTTTACAAAATCAACGAGATTGGCATGGACGCATGTGGTTTTCCGCAGCAGGAGCTTGTCATATTGACCCAGCTGAGCGGACATCTGTACGGAATTATGGGAATGCTTAAAAATATTGATTCCGTGGAGCGGGAGTCGGAGTCGATTCTTATGTCTATTGACGGAATGAGATGGAATTTTGAGGACATAAGGGGCATTCTTGATTCCGCGCTGGAGGAGCACAGGGTCAGCCAGTTCAAAGTGGTAAGGGGCGCACCGTCTGGAAAGGTTGGCGCGAAAAAGATAAAATGAGCGTCGGTTCATATTCGGACCGGACGTGGAGGATTTATGTCAGAGGAAAGCGCGGACAGCTTCGACATTTTGTGCGGGCTGATTCGGAATGGGGGAGTGGTTGCCGATGTCGGTGGTTCCAATGCCGATGAGATTTTTGATTTCCTGTGCCGGACGGTTGAAATGCCGGAGGGTGTCAATGGGGATTCGCTCAAGGCTGAACTTTCGGAAAGGGAGAAGATTCTCAGCACCGCCGTTGGCCATGGGTTCGCAATTCCGCATCCAAGAAAACCAATCATAAAAAATGAGTCGGACCAGAGGATAATAGTCTGCTATCCCAAAAGCCCTATAGAAATGGCATCTCCGGATGGCACCCATGTTTTTGTCATGTTCATCATGCTGACCAAGGAGACCAAGGTTCACCTGAATGCCCTGACGGATTTGGCGAAGCTGGTCCACTGTGTCGAGTTCCGCCAGTTCATTGAGACAAGACCGAACGTGGAGGCTCTGGTTGAAAAAATATCAAGCCTTCATTCTTCTGGAGCAATCTAGGGAAACACTGGATAATCAAAAGGTCCGGGCGTATTACAAATTTTTAAAGCTACCCCAGAAACAAAAAAAGTTGGCGGGGTCAACATAGGAGTATTTATATGGATTCCAAGGGATTGGAGGCGGTTGCGCTTTCTATAAGAAGTCTATCGATGGATGCCATTCAGAAGGCTAATTCTGGTCACCCCGGTCTTCCGCTTGGGGCTGCGGAGCTTGCTTCGGTTCTCTACGGCGAAATCATGAAGCACAATCCCGCCGACTCGAAGTGGGTTGACAGGGACAGGTTCGTTCTTTCCGCTGGACACGGCTCCATGCTGCTGTATTCAATCCTCCATCTTGCCGGCTACAAGGTCTCTATGGATGACATAAAGAATTTCCGCCAGGTCGGTTCAGTATGTCCGGGACATCCAGAGTATGGCGTGACAGATGGCGTTGAATGTACGTCTGGACCGCTTGGACAGGGAATTGCTCTTGCAGTCGGAATGGCGATTGCCGAGACCATGCTTGCGGCCCGCTTCAACACGCCAAGGCATACTATCGTTGACCACTACACATACGCGCTTGTAGGCGAGGGATGCCTTGAAGAAGGCGTTTCATCTGAAGCTTCATCCCTTGCAGGAAACCTCAAGCTTGAAAAGCTGATTGTGTTCTACGACGAGAACAAGATT
This sequence comes from Treponema sp. UBA3870, assembly GCA_002392275.1. Classification (GTDB taxonomy): domain Bacteria; phylum Spirochaetota; class Spirochaetia; order Treponematales; family Treponemataceae; genus Treponema_D. The sequence goes on along the minus strand of DGGQ01000054.1, from coordinate 4,817 downwards.
TCAATAGACGGAAGCACGGACATCACTTTCACCGACGACATCCAGAAAAGATACGAGTCATACGGATGGACCGTTCTCCGTGGCTCGATGTACAACATGGGCGAAATCGCGGAGCTTGTGAGAATCGCTAAGGGACAGCACAAGCCGGCAATCATCATCCTTCGCTCGACAATCGGAAAGGGTGCCCCAAAAGCCGGTACCGCCGACGTCCACGGTGCGCCTCTCGGTGTGGATGGCGTTAAGGAAGCGAAGAACAATCTCGGACTCCCGGAAGACGAACAGTTCTATGTAGTGCCTGAAGCCTACGCATATTTTGAAAAGAAACGCAAGGAGTTTGCCGAAGCACAGTCCGACTGGCAGGCAGAGTTCGATGCATGGAGCGAAGAGAATCCCGACCTCAGAAAAAAATGGGACGCATATTGGTCTGGGGAGGCTACAGGGGAAGCCGCTTCTCCTTCATACAAGGCCGGTGACAAACTTGCTACGCGCGATGCATCAGGAAAGAGCCTCAACGTCATGGCCGACCGCTACGAGTGGCTTGTCGGAGGTTCAGCAGATTTACAGGGACCGAACAAGACCAAGGTAAAGAATGACGACGGAACATACAGTCCGGACAACCGCAGGGGACGCACGATTGAATACGGAATCCGCGAGTTTGCGATGAGCCAGGTGCAGAGCGGAATCAACCTGCACGGTGGACTCAGGGCTTTCGGTGCGACCTTCCTTGTGTTCAGCGACTATCTCCGCCCGTCACTCAGGGTTGCGGCTTTGAGCAAGATTCCTAACATCTACATTCTTACCCACGACTCAATCTATGTCGGAGAGGACGGACCGACCCACCAGCCGATTGAGACCCTTGCCGCGCTCCGCTGCATTCCGAATGTCCAGGTACTGCGTCCGGGAGATGCGGAGGAAACTCAGATTGCATGGGAAATGGCCGTTGAAAGTAAGGACCACCCGGTATGCATGGCATTTACAAGGCAGGCTCTCCCTGTGTACGAAAAGTTTGATTCCGACTGGAAAAACACAGCCCGCCGCGGAGCATACATCGTCCAGAACGGATGTGACAAGCCGGACATCACAGTGCTTGCAACCGGATCCGAAGTAAGTATGGCACTGGAAGCCGCAAAGAGCGTCGAAGGAAAGAAAATCCGCGTAGTATCTGTTCTTGACAAGACCCTTTTTGAAAACCAGGACGAGGATTTCCAGAAAAAAATTATTGGCGGAGCAAAACGTGTCGTCGTTGCCGAAGCTGGATGCCGCCAGGGTTGGGAGGGATACGCAAAGAAATCTGACCTCTTCACTTTGGACAGCTTTGGTGAGTCAGGACCAGCCGCAAAGGTAGCCGAACACCTTCACTTTACCGCCGCTGATTTTGCAAAGCTTCTTGCAAGATAGCCCGCACGGATAAAAACAAAGTGACCCGGCCATTTTTGGTTGGGTCTTTTTTTCTTTTTCTGAAATATGTTATTATAAATCTAGGGGTGCATGATGACGGACGGCATTTTTGAAAAAAAAGCATCTTTTATCTCATGGTGCATAGAAGAATATGCTGCGGCGAACAAATTTTTCGGTCGCGACGTGGCGAATGATTTTGCAAAAAAAAATGTTTTTGAGTTTTTGGGAAATCATTACGATGTCCTTCACACGCAGGGAAAATCATATATTCTGGCTTCGATTGAAGATTTCATCAAAACGGGGGAATGTTGATGCGCGTCTATCACGGTGGATTTACAGAAATATCTGATCCAAAGATTTTGAGCCCAGCCCATCCAATGGATTTTGGAAGTGGATTTTATGTTACGACCGATTTTGATCAGGCCAAGAGATGGTCGCTTATAAAAAAAGATAGGTTTCATTATGAAAGAGCCGTCGTTTCGCTTTTCGAGATGGACAATCAGATTTTTAAGAAAGACGGTTTGAAGTCAAAGGTGTTTCACAAAGCAGATGAGGAGTTGCTTGATTTCGTGATGTCAAACCGGCAGGATATCAGCTTTAGCTATGATTATGACGTTGTCATGGGAGCCGTTGCGAATGATAATGTGTATGAGAGCCTGAATCTTTATGAAGCCGGATTTTTGAGCAAGAGGGAACTTCTCGAAGAATTGATGACATGGAAATATGTTGATCAGATTTGCTTTCACAGCGAAAAAGCATTGAATTGTTTGCACTTCATAAAATCAGAGGAGGTGTTCGCATGATACGGCCGAAAGTGACGCAGGAAAATGTCCATCTTTTTATTCCGGACAAGGTTTCTAAAGTCTGCGCCGAACTAAATAGAAGGGAATCGCTTTCCCTAAAAGACTCGATTTTGAAGTTCTACAACTCTCCTGTCTACGAAACGCTGAGCCGTGAGTCGTCTAAGCTGTGGCAGGAAGGCTGGGTCTGCATCTACAAAATGCTGGATTGTTGAGACCTTAGTGTTCTGCTCTGATAAATGAATTGCACTTCATCACCGCCGATTAACGGTTTAGAAATTAATCAGCGGCTCTGTATTGTTTAACGGATTCTTTAATGTTAGCAAGAAATTTACCGTGCACACATGCTTTGGGCTGGATCTAGCGGAGTCTCCAATCCGTTGCGTACAATTCCATAAACTGGACGACCGGTATTGTCGGTCCATGTCGGATCTACCCAATAAATCACGCCGTCAGTTCCTTGTACCCAGAACCAAGCGTGATTGGTTGCGTTATCATGGGCACGAGTATGGGAATATTTATCTATAACAACAGGAGTTCTGTTGATGGTGCTATTTGGACTTTCGTTTGCATTGGCAATTCTATACTGAACGATGGTGGAAGAATCTTCAAATGTGCCTACCATCCAGAAATTCGCTACATTCGGATAAGCTTTTCTATTATCCTTCAGTTCCTGATATGCAAAATCCGCATAGTCAAAGCAAATTCCCTCGAACAGTGTTGTGCCTCTTGAAGCTTTTCCGTCATTGCTTGCAAGATATTTTTTTATCATGCTTGTATTGTAGTAGTCCTTAGGATTTTTCATATTGAAATTGCCTGTGTACGCCATTTCGTAAACGCCTTTGCATGCAATTTTCACGGCAAGCCACTGGAGACTGTCGGCAAGTTTCTTATCATAGTAGTATGCACCGTCACCAGATGAAATAATTGGTGCAAAGTCCCTGTCAGAGTCAGGAATCTGTGAAGAATCGTATGGGCGGAGCTTCGCAGGATTCAGTTTTAAGGGTTGTGATTTGTACCATTCTTTCGGGATAAAATTAACCTGATAGGCAAATTCATCTTTGTGCTTTATTCGCATATCTATTGAAATCATTTTTTCCATATATTGAGGTTTTGCAATGGTCAGAAGATATATCCCCTTAGAATCTTCATAACATGCCTGTGCCACCGCGTTGTCGGTTGTCATGTATTGCGAGAGCTGCCCCAAATCTTCTTTGGTGTAATATGAAATTGGCTCCGTAAGGTCAATTATTTTTTTTGTTGAAACATCTTTACCATATTTGTCAACAAGCCCAAAGTATGCTTTCCAGAACGGTGTCAAAGGCCCCGTTGGATACCACCTATAGCTGGCAATCCTATCATCGACAGAACTTTTGAATAATACCGCAGAAGGACCTGTCAATCCTTTTTTGTAGCTTTCCTCTCTCGCGATTTTTTTTTCATGTTCTTTTTGAAGCTCTTTATCAAATTTTTGGGACTGTTTATTTTGCCAGCTTAATTGATCCCCAGGGTTAAGAAATACGTAAACGGTTGCAATTTTTCCGTCGGGAAGTTTGCATTTTTCTACCGCATAGTCGGTATATTCTGTCAAATCTGGTGCCAACACTTTTTCAGCTTCGCTAAAGTGCGGGGCATAAAACAAATCTTTCATAGTTGCACAAGATGTGAGCAAACATGTTGTAATTGACGCTCCGACGGCAATAATAATTTTCAATAATTTCTTCATTTTGGTTAAATCTCCTAAAATTCTTTTTTCATCAATTCAAGTTCATTGGCAATTCCTTTTGCTAGAAGATTGAAATCTGTTTCCAGCAATTTATGGACCTTTTCATCGCCGCTTTCATATAAGCGCATAAAAAAATCAAGCTTGTCTTTAAACTCATTCGTCTTGTCCATGTCGCGTAGTCTTGCGATAAGTTCAACCATTTGTTTTTGTTCCATTGAACTTCCTCCTGAAGTGGAATTTTTATTATGATTATATCATAGTATTGTATATGATGCAAGTTTATAAAAATATTTGAAATAATATCATATAATTTTTACTATGGAAGATAAGCCATGTATTCGAACTATAGTTGCAAACAATGTTAGAAAATACAGAAAACTGAATAAACTGACCCAGGAAGCATTAGCTGAAAGTGCGGATGTTTCAAACACATATATTGCAAATATAGAATGTGGTCAAACGTGGTTGAGTGATAAGACTCTGGAGAAAATTGCGGCGGCACTTCAAATAGAAATCTATCTGCTTTTTATTCCTGACTCCGAAGAAAAAACTTGCGTGGAGGATGAAAAACGGAAGTTTGAGCAGACGGTAAGTTTTTTGTCCGAACGGGAAGAGAAATTATGCAGCTATGTCAAAAACTTTTTCGCCGAAACATTTTTACAAATACAGAAAATATAATTAGAGCTTACTGAAAAGACATTTGAGAAATGAAAAGCCACACGGATTCTAAATTGCTAACTCAATTTCTGACTGTCTGATTGTCTTTGTTTACCTTGAAAATGCAAGAATTTAACAAGCTTTCCCTTCAGAAACCTAAATTTACGATTTGACTTAATGAAAGTCTGGGATATTAAGTTTAAAGAAAAATCGTTAGATTTTTCGAATCCGTGTGA
>DGGQ01000158.1 GCA_002392275.1 Treponema sp. UBA3870 | reverse complement strand
CATTATCTTTGCACGGTTGCAGCAGGCGGCCACAAAAACCTGGTAAAGCCCCTACGCTTTGGAAACAGAAGGGGAAGCAAAATCATTGTGAACAGGCAGCTTATGGTAGCAAATGCCTTTGAAGAACTGTTAGCAGAAAAAGCCCCAGCCCTGCACAAAAAAATCCGCCGCTTTTACGACAGCCACGGCTATCCGCTTTCCAAGATTATTACAAGTCCGCTTCGTGCAGACCTTGTATACCTTTTGATGAAGCCCCTTGAATGGCTCTTTGCCTTTGCATTATATTTGTTCAGTACAAATCCAGAAGAGCGCATTTCCAGGCAGTACGCTTAATTTTTATAAAAGCAGGAAAAAATGAAAAGAATTTTCGCATCAGCAATCTTAACGCTTTTAGCAGCTCATATCTTTGCAACAGCGGAAGGCCGCAGCGACTATGCTTACATAAAATCGGCAGAGGCAAGCAGCACTTTTTCTGAATGGCTTTCTGGAAGAAAAATTATTTATGACGCCTTGAATGCTTTTGATGACAAACTGGACACCGTCTGGGTAGAAGACAAAAGCAACTCTGGAATTGATGAAAGGCTGACCCTTGTTTTTTACGAGCCTATTAAAATTGACGAAATTAGGATTATAAACGGATTTGCCCACAAAGACTTATACAAAAAGAACAACCGCGTAAAGACTTTAAATATTGCCTGTCTTCATACTGATGTTGGGCCTGCTGCTGATTACACTCTGGAAGACGACTGCGAAGATTTCCAATCGATTCATCTTAAAGAAACAGCTACTGTAGATGCCCTTGTTTTTACAATTCAAGATGTTTACAGGGGAACAAAATACAATGATACCTGCATTGATGAAATTAGATTTTACTACAAAGGAAAAAAAATTGAAATTAAAAATGTTGAAACTTTAAAGCAGGCAAAAAAAGATGCTAAAGCAAAAGCTTCCAAAGACCCGGATGAAGATTCAGCACTTTACAAAAAATTAGCCAAAAGGGCAAAGCGTTATTATCAGACCCAAGATGGAAAACAAAACGGCAAAGCATTTCTTCTTCCACTCAATACCAGTGATGAAAAAGGGTATGTCATTGTATTTGATGGTCGCGAAATAAGTTTTTATGACTGCTGGTTTAGAGGTGTTGATGATTATAAAAAATTGATGGCAGACTATGAACATTTATGGCAATGGAAAGAAAATCCAAAGATAAACATCTATGATTATACTTTTGTTGTAGACATTGGCTACAGATGGATGGATCACAGAAACTTTAGATTTGATTCAAGTACAAACAGTGCCATAACTGAGCAAGGAACTGTTTGTTATGGTCCAGACAATTTTAGCGGTGGCTATGAATACTGTGATTATCTGGTTGATGTAAATCCCAATAACACCTACGAGCCTTTCAGTTCTGCTGTTACGGAGCCAAATTATCAAATTAATGTAAACGGAGAAAAATATCTTCTTGCTGACCCCGAATGCCTCTTTGTTAATTATTGGGAACCCTAAGCGTAAAGTAGCAAAAATCTGCGTGAATTTGACGCGCTTTAATACAGCCCTTCCAAAAGAAATGTATCGTTTTGACCCACTTATAGCGGTGGCATGAGGCCGTGTGATAAAAATTGCATCCTTGCAATTTTTACCCATGAGTTTTCTGCGAAAACTCACCTGCTTTTTGCGCTAACAAATGACGCGCCCTCCTTGGCGCTGCTTGTTTTACAGGTGCTTGGTCACGCGGAACCCCGGAAAGCCCGGAAAAAAAGCAATGCCGTCCAAAAAATTAAAAAAAAGACCATATAGATCTGGAGGAAAATATGTCAGAAGAAAAGAAAAAGTACAACGTTGATTCATTCAATCTGGACCACACAAAGGTTACGGCCCCATTCGTAAGGCTTGCTTCCGAAAAAACAGGACGCAAGGGGGACATTGTTTCCAAATACGACATCCGCTTTTGCCAGCCCAACAAGGAATTTATGGAAAACGGTACAATCCATACGCTTGAGCATCTTGTTGCCGAATACATCCGCGACGAAATCCCCGGCGTAATTGATTTTAGTCCGATGGGCTGCCGTACCGGTTTTTATTTTACGCTCTGGGGCGACAATTCGGAAGAATACATTGCGGAACATCTGTGCAATGTTTTGAAAAAAGTCGCCGTCTGGAACAAGCCTGTTCCCGCCACAACCGAAAAAGAATGTGGCAATTACCGCGACCATGATTTGGAAGGCGCAAAAGCGTATGCAAAAAAGTGGGTCGAAGGAATCCAAGGAAAAGGATGGAACTGTTACAAATAGTCCAGGAGAAATCTGCATAAAAAATGAACATCATTCAAAAACTGAAGGAAACCGTTTTTTCCGTTCTCCCGATTATGGCCATCGTTCTCATTCTTGGTCTGACCGCAGCGCCATTGGGTTCTGTGACTATCGTGCGTTTTGTTATCGGCGGTATCCTTTTGATTTTGGGGCTGACCGTTTTTACATGGGGCGTTGACATCGGTATTCTTCCGCTCGGTGAAAAATGCGGTGCGGCTCTTACGTCCAGAAAAAATCTTCCCTTGCTTCTTGTTGCCGCATTCATAATCGGTTTTATGGTGACTGTCGCGGAACCGGATGTGCAGGTGCTAGCCGACCAAATTCGAAATGTGTCCCAATCAATAAACAAGTGGCTCCTCGTAATTATGATTGCAATCGGTGTAGGGCTTTTTGTCATGCTCGGACTTTTGCGGACAATCTTGAACTGGAAACTCCGCTGGGTTTTGATTTTGTCTTACACCGGACTTTTTGCGCTTGCATTTTTTTCTCCATCTGATTTTCAGGGAGTCGCTTTTGATGCAGGAGGCGCAACAACCGGACCCATGACCGTTCCGTTTATCATGGCGCTGGGCATGGGTGTTTCCGCTGTCCGCTCCGGAAAAAAATCTTCGGACAATTCTGATGGCTCGTTTGGTCTAACGGGAATAGCTTCAATCGGACCTGTGGCGGCTGTCTGCGTTTACGGCATTCTGGTCTCGCTTAAATCTTCCAATGCTGATTCCGCATCGGTTGTCGCAGAAAGTATCGAGTCTCTGGAAGGATTTCCCGCCGCTGATTTTTCACAAAAGTTTTTCGGCCTCGGCATTTTTATAAAACAGCTCCCGGATGTTTTGAGGGAAGTTTCTCTTGCTCTTTTGCCTCTGGTTATAATGTTCGTCGTGTTCCAGATTTTTTTATTGAAACTTCCGCGTGGACAAATCAACAGGATTGTGATGGGATTCATTTACAGTTTTGTCGGTCTGGTGATTTTTTTGTCGGGAGTCAACGGTGGATTTATGTCTGCCGGAAAAATGCTCGGACAGATTTTGGGAACAAAGGCGTTTGAACTTTCCGCCGGATGGAAAATCTTTTTGATTATAACAGGCCTTGTTTTTGGTGCCGTGGTTGTTTTGGCTGAGCCTGCCGTTTGGGTTTTGACCGAGCAAGTTGAATCGGCTTCGGCTGGAAACATAAGACGAAAACTTCTTCTTATAACTCTTTCTGTCGGTGTCGCAATATCAATCGGTCTTAGCATGGTTCGCATCATGTTTAAATTCAGTCTTTGGTATATACTTATACCCGGTTATAGTATAGCGTTGGTGCTCACGTTTTTTTGTCCGCCGCTTTTTACAGGAATTGCATTTGATTCAGGCGGTGTCGCTTCAGGACCGATGACCAGCACATTCATTTTGTCGTTCACGCTTGGCACTTCCCTTGCATTCGGAGGGGATGCGGTAAAAGATGCGTTTGGCGTAATCGCTTTGGTCGCAATGACCCCATTGATTGCAATACAGGTTTTGGGAATCATCTATAAAATAAAAACAAACCGTAAAAAAACAGATGCTGCATTGGAGGAAAAATGACTGGATATGAACTTTTGATTACGATTGTTTCCGCTGGAAAAGGAAAGATGATTGTTCAGTCTGCCGTTAAAGCAGGAAGTTTTGGCGGAACGGTTTTGTCAGGACGCGGAATCAGCCCAAGTGCAATGGCGGCTCTGCTTGGAATCGACACAAAAAAAGATGTCGTTTTTATTGTGGCTGAAAGTGAAAAAAAAGAATTGATTTTAAACGCAATCATAGAATCGACGAAAAATGAAAAAAAACATTTGGGCTGCATTTTTGTAAGCAATGTTGATTCTTTGTCTCGGACGGGCGAAATCATAAAAACTGACGGAGGATGCGGGATGACAGAAACACCGAACGATTTGATTACAGTGATTTTAAACAGCGGATATGCTGATGATGCAATGGCTGCTGCGAGAAAAGCAGGTGCCGGTGGTGGAACGGTCATCAAGGCACGCGGAACTGCAAAAGAAGGCGACGAAAGTTTTTTTGGCGTGCAGATTGTTCCGGAAAAAGAAATGCTTTTGATTGTGGTTGACCATGAAAAAAAAGATGCCGTCATGTCCGCAATCCAGAATCTTGAATGTCTTTCTCAGCCGGGAAGCGGAATTGCATTTTCGTCTCCGGTTTCACAATTCCATCTTCTGGGAAAAAAATAAATGCAGGATGATTTTAACGAGGAGACTTTCTGGAAGGATTTTGCCTCATACAAAAAAGATTTTGTCCCGGAAGATTTTTCTATTGATAAGGTTCATATTTTTGATTCGATTGATTCCACAAACTCTGAGCTTTTACGCCGTCTGGAAAATGCTGGAGATTTTTTTGACAAAAAAAAATATGACAAAATGCTTGTGGCCGCAAAAAGTCAGAGCGCTGGAAGAGGAAGAGTTGGCCGTAAATTTTATTCCCCTGCCAACACTGGAATCTATTTTTCATTAATCCATGTTCCAAAAACGGACGCGCTGAATCCAGCAAAAATTACAGCCGCAGCAGCAGTTGCCGTGAGCCGTGCGATTGAAAAAGTTTTTAATGTGCGTACAAAAATCAAATGGGTGAACGATATTTATGTCGGCGAAAAAAAAGTAAGCGGTATTCTTGCGGAAGGTTTTTGCGACAGACATGGAACTGTTCCATGCGTTGTTGTAGGAATTGGAATCAATATTGCGATGAAAAAAAATGCGGACGAAAATCTTGGAAAAGCAGGCGGTATTTTTGATTCATGTGAAAATCCAGAAGAATACAGGTCAAAACTTTTAGCCACATGTACAAAAGAGTTTTTTTATATTCTGGACAATGATGAAAAATTTATTGACGAGTATCGTGCAAAATCTTTTTTGACTGGAAAAAATGTCACCGTCTCTCCATTGGCTGGGACAAAAGATGGGACCTACACCGCAAAAGTTTTGGACATCACGGATTCGGCAGAACTTTTGGTCCAGCTGGATGACGGAACAAAAAAAGAACTATCATCGGGCGAAGTTACGCTACATGAAAACTAATTTTTCAGTTTCACTTCTCCGACTTAGCAGCAGTAAAAATTGTTGGCCGGGAAAAATCATAGCCGTTTCCATCAGCAGGGATTTGTTTACTTTTGATTTTCATTTCTCCTGACGCAAACGGAATCGAATAATCAATTTCCCATTTTTCATCCATACTGTCATGCAAAGTCATAAAAAGAATTTTTGTACTCTTTTTCTGGACGTTGAAAGTTATTTTATTTGTGGAAGCAGCGTAGGTTCCAGTGTAGACAATCTCGCCGTTGACATTCGTCTGGGTGACCGTCATATTTCCATTTTTTTCACAGAGAATTGTCGTAGAATATTTTCCGTTATCAAATCTCCATTCACCCACGGTGATTTTTGATGTCACTGATGAAATGGCATCGTTAAAATCTTCTACGGCTCTATTTGCTCCATCCGTTATTGAACTCCAGATTTGTTTTCCGGCCCTTAGAATCAAATCAATAGGACCTTCCTCTTGATTTTCAGCGACAGGTTCAACAGCCACAGCCGTTGCCATAAAAACTGTGGATGCAAAAAAAAGAATTGCGAAGAACTTTCCCTTTTTCATTTGTCACATCCTCCTTAAAGAAAATCGTCAAAAAGAAAACAAGTCTTAATTGAATTTGTTACTTAAAGGCCGCCACAAATCTATTTTAGGAAAATGAACCCAAGAATTGCAGCAGGAATCAAATAACATGCGAACCACTCAAGTCTGCCCTTCTTGATTATCTTCATCAACAAGAACAAAGCGAGATAGCCTGTTGCAAACGCGGTGACACAGCCCGAAATCAATGGTGCAATTCCAACAATCTGAGTAACTTCGTCAAGGTCCTTTGCTTCCAAAATGAACGCACCCAGAATAGCTGGGATTGAGGCTATGAAAGAATATTCGCCCGCAACACAGCGGTCCACGCCACAAAAAAGTGAGCCAGAAATTGTGGTTCCACTTCTGGAAATCCCCGGCAAGGTTCCAATTCCCTGCGCAATACCAATTATCAAAGCCTGAATCCAGTTTGGCGCGTTTTTAAACTTGCGGTCAGAATCAACAGAGGCAGATTTTTTTGCATTGAATTTTTTATCAAAAATCGCGGACGAAACCAAAAGAATTGCGGTAACAATAAATCCACCAAAAATCCAGACAAAAGGCAAATCGCCAATCAGTTTTTCAGAGGCAATTCCAAGAACACCAGTCACAACTGTTGTAATCACAACCGCAAGAATGTACCTGCGACGGTTTTGCTCAGCGACCAAAGCAGTTTCAGTTGAAAGCTCAACAGCAGTTCCATCCTGCTCACGATATTTTGTTGGAGCCGGGCGACGGGAAATCAGGCGGCCAAATGCCTTTAGGAGTTCCCAAATCTTTTTGCGGAAAAAGATTACGACAACCAAAAGTGTTGCAAGATGAAGGACCACATTGAACAAAAGCGGAACGTCATCCAGATTAAAAAGTTTCTGTGCAATTTTAAGATGTCCAGAAGATGATATTGGCAAAAACTCGGCGATACCCTGAATTGCACCAAGAGCAATGCCCTGAACTAAAGTCATAAAAATCCTCCGTTGTGGAAAAGTTTTTTAAATCAGTTTTTGAAAAAAATCCAGACCGCAAAAAACAGTCTGGATTATTGATACATGTTTTTATTTTGCCAGATATTCGTTTATGCTGGCGGCTGCCTTTCGACCTTCACCCATTGCAAGAATGACAGTCGCTGCTCCAAGAACAATGTCTCCGCCGGCCCAAACTTTGGTCATGCTAGTCTCCTGTTTTTCATCAACAGTGATGTGACCGCGCGGGTCGGTTTTGATTTCTGGTGTCGTCGCTGGAATCAATGGATTTGAATTGTTTCCAAGAGCAACAATCACAGCGTCGCAAGGAATCTCATGCTCAGACCCCTTGATTTCAACCGGCTTTCTACGTCCGCTGGCATCCGGTTCCCCAAGTTCGTATGAAAGGGCTTTTATTCCCGTTACACGACCGGTCTCGGAATCACCAAGGATTTCAATCGGATTTTCAAGGAAGCGGAATTCGACTCCCTCTTCGCCCGCATGTTCAATTTCTTCTCCACGTGCTGGCATTTCGGCGCGGGTTCTTCTATATACTATGTAGACTTTTTCGGCACCAAGACGCAGAGCCATACGAGCGGCATCCATTGCGACGTTTCCACCGCCACAGACGACAACAGTTTTTGCCTCGTAATATGGAGTGTCGGCCTCACCCTTTTTGTAAGCCTTCATCAAATTTGCGCGGGTCAAATATTCGTTCGCGGAGAACACACCGATGTAGTTTTCACCGGGGATTCCAAAAAACTTCGGAAGTCCAGCTCCAGTTCCAACAAACGCCGCATCAAATCCTTTTTCACTAAAGAACTGCTCAAGCGTTGATGTACGCCCGACCAGATAGTTGTACTCAAAATGCACGCCCATTTTTTCAAGGTTCTCAACTTCCTTTTGGACAATCGCCTTTGGAAGACGGAACTCAGGGATTCCGTAGACTGTAACTCCACCGGCCTTGTGGAATGCCTCAAAGACAGTCACATCATGTCCAGCCTTGCGACAATCTGCTGCAACCGTAAGACCTGCCGGGCCTGAACCAACGACAGCAACTTTTTTTCCTGTTGATGGAGCAACTTCCGGGACAGTCGTAAGATTATTCTCACGCTCATAGTCGGCGACAAATCTTTCAAGGCGACCAATGCTTACTGATTTTGTAGCATCCTTGTAGACTTTTCCAACCGTACACTGACCCTGACACTGCTTTTCCTGGGGACACACGCGGCCACAGATTGCGGGAAGAAGATTTGTTGTCTTGATTATATCCGCAGCCTTCTTGAACTCACCCTTGGCGACTTCGGCAACAAACTCAGGGATTCTGACATTTACAGGGCATCCAGAAACACATGGCTGATTCTTGCACTGGAGACAGCGGTTTGCCTCAACAATTGCCTGCTCCTTTGTATAACCGAGGGCAACTTCAGTCATCTGTCTGGCTCTGACTTTCGGTTCTCCGCTTGGCATTTCCATCTGCGGAATGGCCATACGGTCCTTGTTTGTAAGAGGAGCCGCCGCAAGTTTTTCCTGAAGTTTTTTGTATTCTTCATTTGCGATTTCAATCAATTTTTCCTGTGGAATATATTCTGCCATTTTTATTTCTCCAATTTTTTGGCTTCGGCTTCCATCTTGCATTTGTGGAACGCCTCTGTTTCCTGTGGCTTGAACGACTTCATGCGCATCATCATATTGTCCCAGTCAACCTGGTGTGCATCAAAATCGGGACCATCGACGCAGACAAATTTTGTCTGTCCGCCAACACTTACACGGCAGCCGCCGCACATTCCAGTTCCGTCAATCATAATTGTGTTGAGGGAAACCGTTGTCTTGATGTTGTATTTTTTTGTCGTTGCGGCACAGAACTTCATCATTATTGGCGGACCAATCGCAATTACCTCGGCGGGTGGAACATCGCTCTGGCAAAGTCTTTCAAGCGGAACCGTCGTCACACATTTTTCACCGGCAGAACCATCGTCCGTGCAGATAATCACTTCATCGCAGACAGCTTTCATTTCATCAACAAAAATCAAAAGGTCCTTTGTACGCGCACCCTCAATCAGAATAACCTTGTTACCGACAGCCTTCAAAGCCTGTACGATTGGATAAAGCGGGGCAGTTCCAAATCCACCACCAACGCATACAACCGGCCTGTCATATTTTTCGATGACACTCGGTGTTCCAAGCGGCCCCAGAACTCCACCAAGATAGTCGCCCTCGTTCAGTTTTGAAAGTTTGTAAGTTGACGCACCAACCGGCTGGAAAGCGATTGCAACCCACCCTTCTTCCGCATTTGCATCGGCGATTGTCAATGGAATGCGCTCGGTCAAATCCTGATCCACCTGGACAATCAAAAACTGACCAGCCTTACGATGTTTGGCAATATCTGGAGCTTCAAATTTAATATAGAAGACATTCTCAGACAGTTGTCTTTTCTCGATGATTTTGTTCATACCCAATTCCTCAAACTAAAATCCCCAGTTAAAAGGGTAAAGTGATTATACTATAAGAAGAAAAAAGATTAAAGTAAAGGGCAAATTCAAAACTGATTTTTGACGAAAATACTCTTTGATTGCGTCTGGATTTTTACAATGGTTTTATGGATTTAGAAAATGGCGATTTGAAAAAAATTTAAAGACAAAAAAACCAGCAACTGCCTGCTTTCCCGGGACGAACCAAGTATCATCGGCGCTACAGTGCTTGACTTCCGTGTTCGGTATGGGAACGGGTATTTCCACTGTGCTATGGTCACTGGTATAATTATTTGCTTTTTTGTATCAGCTTTGTGCTTTATCACTCGCTGATGATGTTAATATATCCTAAACGAAAAAAAAGGTCAAGCACTTTTACAAAAAAAATCAAAAATTTTTAATTTTTTTGGGATTTCACCCTTTATTTGCCAAAGAAGCCCAAAAAGGCCCTATTTTCTTGTATTTTTCGGGATTTCAACTTACAATTATAGAGCAAAATGGAGGCAACAATGAAAGCAAGATTTTTTGTTATCTTTTTGGTGATTTTTTTGATTTGTGGGCCTGCGCTTACCTCATGTTCAAGGACCGGGACCTGCGAAATGTGCGGAAACAAAAACGTAAAACTCTACAAGGTGCAGGATGATGAGAGCATTTTAAACCTATGCTCCGACTGCAAAAAGGCTTACGAAATCAACAAAGAAAATGAAAAGATTCTCTCTGAACAAAGCGACAACACAAAAGGGAAAAAGGCCTACGACTGGTATTCTTCGCTCGACCAGCTGGAAACATACATAATCGACCCGGAATCCTACATTGTTCGTGTGCAGATTGTGCTTGGATACAAAAAGAATGACAAAAAAGTTTCCGCCGAAATAACTTCCCACAGAATAGAGCTGGTGGATTCCCTGCGCAATTTCTTTTCAAAGCAGACACGTGAAACTTTAAAGACCTCGAACGAAAAAAATCTGCGGCTCGAAATCCTAAAGCTCATAAACACTTCGGTTTTGGAAAATCAAAAAATTCTTGACGTGCGCTTCACAAAAATGGAGGTCATTCAAAAATAAAGTTCAAATCAAATTGATTCGCAGCGGGTTCCTAGATTTTTTGTGGAAGCATTTTCCCATCAGTAAAATAATGGACTTCATTGTACCCAGCTTTTTTTGCCAGATTTATTGCAGTCCCGAATGCAAAATCCAAATGTTCCGGCGAATGTGCGTCCGAGTTGATTGTGATTGGAATATTTTTTTCACGCATCTGTGTCAGAAAATCCAAAGACGGATATGGTTCATCCAGATACCCGCGGGCCATTCCACCAGTATTGATTTCCGCACACACACCTGCGCTCGCAATCGCCCGAACAGTTTCGCGGATTTCATTTTTATACCACGAATCATTTTCGTCAAAAAGTTTGTCGGGAGCTTTTGGAGAATTTTGTTTTCGGATTAAATCACAATGTGCGAGAATTGTAAAATTGCAGTCACGAAGCATTGTGCGCTCAAAATCAAAATAGCTCTGGACAGCTTTTTTGATGTCCCCTCCAAAGACCGTTTTTATTTTTTCACGTGTGTCAAAAAAATTTCCGTCTGCCTCAAAAAAACCTTTTTCCCCCGGAACATAATGGACTGCACCTATCAGAAAATCCGGGGCAAAATCTGCAAAGCTAGAAAAATCTGGAGCACACACGCCTTGAATAAAATCCGCCTCAAAGCCCAACAAAATTTTTATTTTGCCAGAATACTTTTCCTTTAGTCGCGAAATCTCTTTTGCGTAGAACTCATGGTCTCTTGACTGAATGTGCCAGTCGCTCGAAAAAGGAAACATCGAATGTCCACTGAATCCAAGCGTGTCAAATTTTTTTTCAATGGCAGCCTTGACCATTTCCTCAGGGCTTGCCTTTCCATCGCAAAAAATTGTGTGCGTGTGGTAATTGGTTTTCAAAAATCTTTCCATAGTCTACAAAGAATTTCTCCAGTTCGTAGTGATGTTTTCCAGCTGAACAAAATCGATAGAAAAATTTAGATTCGCAGATTCGGTCGCAATTTTGTCCTCACGTTTTGCGGCATCCGAAATTTCTTTTGCCATTTTCACAAGGCTCTTTGATTTTATAAAATCACAAAGCTCTACAAGTTTATCCGATTTTTCTTCAACAAGCCTAAAATCAACATTATCCTGATTCAGCTCGTCGCGGATTTCACCCAGAAGCATTGAACTTTGTCTAAAATATTTTTCCAGAGCCGCTTTTGCTTTTTCATTGTCGTTTCCAATTGTGCCCATAAACAAAGTTATGTCCCACATGTCCTCGACCTTGTTTTTTAGAGCAACCAAAGTCATAATCTGTTTTGCCTCTGGGACCGAAAGAACTGCCTTCCATTTTTCCAAAGTCGCACGAATCACATTCTTTTTGAACGGCTTGATTATTATGTCGTTCATTCCCTGCTGACGGTACTGCGCAAAATCAGCCTCATCGTTGTTTGCCGTACATGCAATAATTATTCCCTGAAACTTTTTTTGTCGAAGTTCAACCGTTGCATCCAGACCACTTTTTACCGGCATGAGTATGTCCATAAAAATCATGTCAATATCGGGATTCTCGGCAACAGTTTTTACAGCCTGCTCCCCATCCTCCGCAGAAAAAATAGTTGCACCGAATTTTCCAAGGAAAGTCTCCAAGATTTTTCGGTTAACGGGATGGTCCTCCGCAACAAGAACTTTCAATCCTGCCGCAACATTTTTATCTTTATCCTCCGCATTTTTTACCTGATTATGGGTGTCCGATTTTTCAAAAAAACTTGGCTCACTTTCAATCGGCTGCAAATCAAGAGGAACAATGAAAGCATCCTCAAGCATGTTCAACAGCGCGGTTCTTTTGATTGGCTTGTAGATATAACCGTTGAACCAGTTTAGCAATTTCATTTTTGCATCGCCACCCATCTGGCCTTCGGGAACCATCAGATAAAGCTTCATATTGTTCAGTAAAATATTTTTTGTAATTTCCGCCGCAAGTCGCCAGCCGTCCATGTCGGGCATAATCATATCGATAAACGCAATCGTGAAAGGCTCTCCAACCTCCGCAGCAAATTTTAGTTTCGCAAGAGCCTCTTTTCCACTCGCAACAGTCGTAACATTTTTCAAACCCATGGACCTAATTTTTTCTTCCAAACTTAAAAGGCTTAGGCTTGAATCATCAACAATCAAAAGTTTTGCGGACTGTGGAGCATCGAGTGTAAAACTTTTTTCTGGATTGAAATTGGAAATCTCAAGCGGCAACGAAAAATAAAAAATGGAGCCACCGGACGGATTGTCTCGCAGTCCAATTTTTCCGTGCATTATATCCACAAGATTTTTACAGATTGAAAGTCCAAGTCCGGTTCCACCATAACGTCTGGTCGTTGAGGAATCCACCTGATAAAAACTGTCGAAAATCATCGGTTTTTTTTCTTTCGACACACCAATTCCAGAATCCATCACCTCAAAATAAATATCACCGTTCACCATACGCAAAGAAATCTGGACATATCCGTGACTTGTAAATTTGACCGCATTTTTTGCAAGATTCAAAAGTATCTGCTGAACGCGGGTCGGATCGCCGGTAACAATTTTTGGCAACGAATAATCAATGTTCGTGATTACTTCAAGATGCTTTGAAAATCCCTCAATACTGATTAAATCCGCAACATTTTCTGTCAACGCAATTATGTCAAAAGGAATATTTTCCAGATGGAAATCGGACAATGAAATTTTTGTGTAATCCAAAACATCGTTGGCAAGCTGGAGCAAAATATTTGAACTGAATTCAATCTGACGGACATATTCCCGTTGCTCCTTGTTGAGTGCCGTATCCGCAAGAAGTTCCGTCGTGCTGATTATTGTCTGGATTGGTGTGCGGACCTCATGCATTGTGCTTGATAAAAATCTAATATCCGCTTCTATTGTATTGCTATTCAATATCTTGACCCCATTGCTCTATAAAAAAGGGGCAAGGAAAAAATACCCTGCCCC
>DGGQ01000113.1 GCA_002392275.1 Treponema sp. UBA3870 | reverse complement strand
GCAACATTCGGGCAGAATCACATTTGTCGCGTCAAGTCTTCCGCCAAGCCCAACCTCGTACACCGCCCAGTCACATCCGGCCCTTCTGAAACATTCCATTCCGTAGGCCGTCACAAGCTCGAACCAGGTCACGGGACGACCATCGAACGCCCCATTCTTTTCAAGCCCGTCCACGCAGTCCTTGACCGATTCTGCGGCGGAACTGTAGATTTCCGGGGAAAAATAGCCATCCGCGGACTTGATTCTTTCGGCGAAATCAAGTATGTGCGGCGAAGTGTAAAGCCCGGTGCGGAATCCTGCCTCGGAAAGTATGCTGGAAATCATCTCGGACACGGACCCTTTTCCTTTGGACCCCGCGATGTGGAATGACCTGCATGAGAGTTCTGGATTTCCTAGAGAGGCGCAGAGTGTTCGCATTGTGTCCAGCCAGAAAATATTTTTTTGCGGTGTCCGCTCAAAATTTAGGTACGAATCCGCCCAGTCCCGAAATTTTTCCGCCGCAGCTACCGAATTTTTTTCGCAGTCTACCGAATCTACCATTGCTGCTGAACCTCCTCGGAGAATTTTTCAAGGGTCCACTGGCTCATGCCGTATGCATAGTTGAAATTTTCCACCGACTTTTTCTCTTCCGCCCCAAGATAGTCGCCCGGAATAAAGACTGGAACCACGATGTATGGATTTTCGCTTTCGACTTCCCCTTTGTAGATTAAAAATCTTGCGGAGGCTCCATTCTCAAAGTCCTTTTTGAATGTGTATTCCGGTGAACGTCCCGCCCTGCTGAATGACAAAAGCGCCCCATGTCTGAGTATGGATTCTGAATCCAAACGTGTGTAGCCAGTAACGGCCTGTGGATATACAAAGGGATCCGCCCAGAACGATGTTGAGAGGGTCAGGTAGCTTGCAATCGAGACATCCATCTGCAAAACCTTGTCCCCTGTGCTGGTCCTAAAGGCAATCCGGGAAGTAAGATAGTCGGAGTCACCAAAAAGTATTTCCGAAATCCTTCCACCTGCGGCATCGTAAAAACCAAGCGCAAAGGCTGATTCCTCATCAAGACCAAAGGAACTCCATGCGTCCGCGGTGGATGCGGCTGTACGGACTGAAACAATCTGCGAGCAAGTGTTCAGGAGATTCGCGACGCTCTGGTTGTCGGCAGGCCACAAGGTGTTTGTGAAGGAATCACGTCCGCTCCAGAAGTTTGAACCGACCTTTGAAAGAACCACCGACTGAACATTTCCTTCTCCATCAGCCTTGGACAATGTAATCCGGGCTATGTCAGGAATCCTGTTTACATTCAAGAGTGCTGTCTTTGTGGACTGGGAGGAAGTTTTTTTGTTGAACGGCAGACATGTGACAATGAAAGCCAAAAGCAAAACTATGTCGGCCACCAGAAAAATCAGAAGGCATTTTTTTCTTTTTGATTCATTCCAGCTCATTTCAAAACCCCCGCTCCAAGTTTTTTTCTGAATATCGATACGAACACGGCAAGAGCAAGCAGAACCGCGACCGGACACGCGCACACAAAAATCAGTACCGGAATCTTCAAGCTGTAGAGCCTGTCCAAATCAATTTTGTAGAGACTTGTGTTGCCCTTTGCGGACATCTTCAGTTCAAGCAGGGACGTTTCACCCGAAAGCAGAAGCAGACTGTTTGAGAGCAGGTCCAGACTCCTTGTGTCCACCGACGACTGGGACGAAGAGTAGCCAATCATTTCCGCCGTGTACGCATATTGGTCCCCGGTTGCAATCAGAGCGGGGATTTTTTCTTCACTCTCACGCATGGCAACTGCCAGATTGTATTTGCCGGTCTCCTCGCCTTCCTCAGCTTCTTTTGATATGGAAAATGGATTTGTTATAAACTTTCCGCTGACCTTTTCGCTCTGCCACGCACCTTCCCCAGTCTGTAGGTATGAAGAAACCGTGTACCCGGAATCAGAGGAAACATCGTTGTCAAAATCTATTGCGCTTGGCCAGAAAGATGTAAGCCCGTTGATTGCGTTCTCCTGGGGTCCAAGCACAGGCCACATTGTATAGCTGGTGGTCTCGGTCTGTTTTGGAGAAACACCATCCGTGACCTGGCTGTAGAGTCCAAGACTGAAACTGTCCTTCGAGCTTGTGATTGTATCCCTGTAGTAGATTCCGAACTCCTGCAGCCCGTAGACAACATAATCGCGCACGGGAATAACAGACCAGTCTTTTTTTATGTCAACAGTGTATGGACTTGTCGCAAGAAAAACCTTCCCGCCGCCACGGATAAAATTAATCAAGGCCTGGGAATCCTCCTGTGTAAAAAGCGCCGTCCCAAACACAACCAGCGGAACATTTGGATATAGTGTGAAAATCTCCTCCCTGCCATCCTGAACTTCCGACGGAAGATAGGTCTGCACAGCATGGAATCCCTGGGTCTCAAGCCATGGCTTTATGTAGGCGTAGTCCTCGTCGATTGAAAGACCGTTCCCTATCACGACCTGCACAAACCTTGTGTTCTCCCTGACCATGGACTGAATCTTTTCTGCAAGATTGAATTCCAGCGTCGCACTTGAAAGCACAAATGGTATCGTCATGTTTTCGCCCAGATAGTTTATGACAACGGCGGAATATACAGTGGTGTACGAAGTTGTGTCCTTGACCGATGTATTTATGCGCTGCCCTTGCACACCGTAAGACAGAAGCTTGTCCGCGACATTCTCCTTTACGGGGTCCACAATTGAATAGCTGACAGATTTTGAATGTGAGGCAAAATCTTCCAGAAAATCCTCGATGTCCCTGACCTGGGGGTACAGATTTTTGAGTGATGAGCTTCGGTAATAGGTTATGGTCATTGGCTCGGTGATGTCATCAAGAAGACTTTTGCTGTAGGAGCTGACCGAAAATTTCTTTTCAACGGTTGTGTCCAGCCTGAAATGGATTCTCGACGAGTCAATTGAGAGAAGAACGAACCCCGCAAGCGAAAGGAGTGCCAGACGGCGAATGAATTTTGAAGGCCCGCCGCGTTTTGATTCAAGGGCGCATGTTCCCGCGAGCACAAGCATGGCTGCCACGGATATATAGAAAACAATGTCCCTGCTGTCGATTATTCCCTTTCCGGCCGCATCAAAATGCCAGGAGAACGAAAGCCACTTTACTATTGAAGAAAGAAAGTCCCCGACATGGATGTAGGACGCGAGAAGATGGATTGCGTTGACGGCAAAAAGAATTATCGCCTGAACGACAAATGCGAAGCCGGTGTTCTCAATCATCGTGTAGATTAGGACCGAAAAAGCGCAGGTCGCCACAAGATAAAGCATAAGCCCCAGATAGCCGCAGACCAGGGACGGAACATCCACATCCCCGAACCACGAGACGGATATTGGAACAAAAAGAGTCAGAACAAGCGAAGCCGCCGAGACCGTAAGAAGCGCGAGTGTCTTTGCCAAAATCAGGCTGTGTGGAGCGACAGGAAGAGAAAGATCTTCCCTTGAAAAAGAGATGAACGAACCCAGAGCGGGAATCGCAAGCACGCAGACGTAGGGAATGGCCGAAAAAAATCTGTGCAGGTCGGTGGTTCCGACATCGGAAAAAAAGCGCTGGAAAATAAAAAACTGGACCGCCGCAAAAATTATTGCAGCTCCGCAGATTGCGTATGTGAATGGTGTTATCAAAAGTTTGAACAGACAGTTCCCGTAGAGCCTTTTCATGATTCGCCCCCCGTTTTTCCCTGGGTAAGCGAAATGAATGCCTCCTCCAGATTCTTTTTCCCTGACCTGGACACAATTTCATTGATTGTACCGCTTGCGACCATTTTTCCCCTGTCCATCACGTAGATAAAATCACAAAGCTGCTCGGCTTCCTCAATTCTGTGTGTCGATTGTATGACTATTTTTTTTTCGGAAAGTTTTTTGACCGTGCGCCTCATTTTGACCGTCTGCGCGGGGTCCAGTCCACCGGAAAACTCGTCCAGAACCAGAACCATCGGGTCAAAGCAGATTGCCTTCGCAAAACTGGCCCTCTGCGTGTAGCCTTTTGAAAGAGTGCCGACCTTCTGCCATGCAACATCCTCCAGCTCCGCAAGTGAAAGGGCCTTTTCAATGTTCCTTTTGATTTCAGGCTCCGAAAGTCCACGAAGCCTTGCCTCCAGATAGAGCGTCTCGGTGACGGTCAACTTTTTGTCAAGCTCCGGGAACTCAGGAACATATCCGGTTATCCGCCTGATTTCATTTGGATCGCTGGTTCCGCATACCGAAATTTTTCCAGATGTTGGATAGTGGAATCCGCAGAGCGCTTTTAAAAGTGATGATTTTCCAGCCCCGTTTGGTCCAAGGATTCCGACAACATGACTAGCCCCGGCGGAAAAATTGACATCCGAACATGCGGCACGACCTTTCGAGCCTCCATAAATTTTTGTGAAGGACTCTACCTCTATACCCTTTGACAAATCAATCGACATACGGAATCTCGAACCTCTTTCTGTCTCTGGAAAGCTCTGCGTTTGGATAGACCTCCCTTGCCTGGACAAGCAAAGTCTCCAGCTCCCTGTCCGTGTACCTTGGACTGTAGTGAATCAAAGCCATGCGTTTGACATCTGCATCACGCGCAATTACTCCGGCCTGGCGCGCTGTCATGTGTTTTTTTTGTTTGGCCTGGTCGGCACAGTCGTCCGCAAACATTCCCTCGCAAATCAAAAGGTCGGACCCCTTCACCTCCTTTGCGATTGACGGTATGTACATGGTGTCCGTTACGAAAGAGAATTTTCTTCCGCTCCTTGACCCACCCATGACATCGCATGGCTTGACCTCGTTTCCTTCCTCGTTTACAACAGTCTCACCCTTCTGGAGCTTGCCCCACAATGGTCCCCTTGGAACCTTCATTGCGACCGCAGCGTCGGGATTAAATTCACCGGGCCTGTCAAGTTCCTCAAGCGTGTATCCAACGCAGGTCTTTGTATGCTCAAGAGGAAACGCCCTCACATAAAAACCGTCGCCGCCATACACAACGCACGGGGCTGTAATTTCGTGGACCTCTATCGGGTAGTTTATGTACATGTCCAGAACCCGACGGCTTGTTTCTATATACTCCTTGATTTTTGGTGGACCGTATATATAAAGCGGCTCGGTCCTGTCAACCTGCGATGAAAGCATAAGGATTCCGGGAAGCCCTGTAACATGGTCCGCGTGTGTGTGCGAGACAAATATCGCGTTTATTTTCTTCCATTTGAGATTCAGACGCTTTAGGGAAACCTGAGTGCCCTCCCCACCGTCGAACAAAAAAAGGTCCCCATCCCGACGCAAAAGAACGGACGTGCAGTGCCTGTATGGGAGCGGCATCATTCCACCGCAGCCCAGTATAAATGCTTCCATATTCATGGACCGAATCCTAGCATAAAAATTGATTTTCTACAACTGTAACGGTTTTTGCAAATGTGTTGTTATTATTGCAGTACACCGCTTTTCAAACAGAACTTTTGGGGGTATAATTGGGGTATGAAGATTCGCAAGATTGATAGAAATCTAATTTTGGTTCTCATGTCCGCAGCCGTGTTTGTGTCCTGTGTTAAAAAATCCGCTCCAAAAGATGACGGAGCAATACAGGTCGCAACAAGGTCCACCGGTTCCACAAATTCAAACGAAAAGCTGACCCTGACACCGTATCCAACTGGAAAACGCGCAGTCACAAGTTCCGACAGCAAAAAGCCCGAGGAAAAACCTGAAGAAATCGATGAGAAAAAGGAGGCCACCGAAGAAAAAAAGGAACCGCCAGTTTATCCCATAAGCGAATTCCTGTTCACGGAGAAGGATTCCTCGGCAGCATCCCCCGCTGGACCGTCAATTCCTGACAGCCCCACTATTTCTGTGCCGCCTTCGGTTGGAAAAAGGACCCAGACACTTTCAAATCCGCCGGACATACAGACAAGACCGGAAACAGTGGATCCGCCAGTTGAGGAAACACCGGTTGAGGAATCTGCTGTAGTTGAGGAAACACCTGTCGAGCCGGAAACAAAAGTTGAGGAGCCGGTCGAGGAGCCAGCTGTTGACACAACCCTTCAGGAGGAGTACGAGCGTTCAATCAACTCTGCGTCAAACATTACAAGGGAGGCTTTTACCGAGGACAAAAAGTCAATCCTTGCGATAATAGACATCCTGTCCGAGATAATGAAGAACAAGGACTACAAGAAATGGCGCACATACGTTGACGACGCGAGCATAAAATACTGGTCAACCAGAACCAATCTGCAGAAGGCACAGAACAGGCTTCCGGTAAAGGGAATCACCCTGAAAACCCTGGAGGACTACTTCAAGTATGTGTTCATACCGTCAAGAACCGGGCGTACCGTCGATGAAATCAGATACGAGACGGACACCCAGGTAAAAGTCGTCCATGTCGATGGTGATGAGGACACCGTATATTATTACTTTAAAAAATCTGCAAATGGTGAGTGGAAATTACATCTGCCACCTATTTGAAATTGATTTTTTAACGATAATATAGTAAAATTACCCCAAAGAAGATTCTAGGAGGATTTGATTAATGAAAGTAACAAAGCTGATTGCCGTGGGAACACTTTTCCTTGCAATGGCGGGAACTGTTTCCGCGCAGTCCAGAACAGAGAAGACAGTTGAGGAAGACTATCTGTCGAGTTTTGAGGATGTCATGATTGCCGAACTTACGGCATCCCCTGAGTATGAGATGAAAAACCTTGCCCTGCAGTATCTGGAGAATGCTGTAAACGAGGGACGCACAACACCTGACATGGTTTCATCCCTCAAAAGTCTGGCAGGAGAAGGTGTTACAAAGAGGTCTCGCACAAACGGAAGGCTGATGAACAACTACCCGGATGTCCGCAAAAAGGCATGCGAGCTTCTTGGTCAGGTCGGAACCGAGGATGCAAAGAACACTCTGGTGCAGATTATCGCCGACGAGCAGGAGCCAATGGTTGCGGCTGCCGCTGTACATGCCCTTGGAGACATCGGGCTGAACGAGAGCGACGAGGTTGTGAACGCCATCATTTTCATGCAGAGAAGATACGACGCGCTGAATCCGTCAAGCTCCCTTGCGCTTGAGCTCCTGTTTGCATACGAGAAACTTGCCGACACAGTTCAGGACCGCAGACCGATGCTTGAAGCAATCACAAATATCGCCACAAACTACAGACTGGCAACCGCCGTACGCACAAAAGCATACAATCTTATCAGAGATATACAGTCAAAATAGTTTTTTGGCAACAAAAAAGGACACCTATGGGCAGACGCTTCTAGATGTCCTTTTTTTATGTCTTGGGAGATACGGAACTCGAATCCACAACCTTCGGCTCCGGAGGCCGACGCTCTATCCAATTGAGCTAATCTCCCGCTAACCACTCTTAGGTGGTAGACACAAGATATATTTTTAATTCCAAATTGTCAACAAGAGGAAAATCAAGTGGACCCAATAATTTTGGCATCATCCTCGCCACGCAGACAGGAAATCCTTAAACTTCTTAACATCCCTTTCGCGGTCATCCCAGCAAACATCGATGAAAAGTACCCGGAGGATTTGCCCCTGGAAAATGTGGCGGAATACCTGGCAAACGAGAAGGTCAAGGCAATCATAAAATCCGCGCCGGAGGGACAGACTGTTCCATGGATTCTGGGGGCGGACACGGTTATAATTTTCAAAGGAAAAATCTACGGAAAACCATCGTCAAGAGAAGAGGCAGCAGATTTCATAAGGCAGTTCCAGGGAAACACGCACAAGGTCATAACGGGGGTTGCCGTATACAACAGCCTGGACAAAAAAATTGTCAGCCGTTCAAGCGTGAACCTTGTGACCCTAAACAAAATGAGCGACAAGGAGATTGACTGGTATCTTGATTCCGATGAATGGCACGACGCAGCCGGAGCATACAAGATCCAGGGACTTGCCTCATGTTTCATATCAAAAATTGAAGGCAGTGAATCCAGCGTTATGGGCTTGCCTATATTTGATGTTTATGATATACTCAAATCGCAAAATTATTCTATAATTGAGTAGTTTTACCGGACAGCAGGCCAGATTTTTTGGTGGGCTGTTACGAAATCTTCCGGATCCGCATGGTCGGGTCACGAGTAAAAGGTCAGGTAGGAAAGCCGGTCAAAAAAGACAAAGGTTTTCCGGTGAAGGAGTTAAGCATGGCAGTAGTTACCATGAAAAGTCTCCTGGAGTCTGGAGTTCACTTCGGACATCAGGTAAAGCGTTGGGACCCGCGCATGAAGAAGTACATCTTCGCAGAGCGCAATGGTATTCACATCATCGATTTGCAGAAGACAATCACAGCAATCAAGGAAAGTTATGAGGAAATCCGCAAGGTTGCATCTTCTGGAAAATCAGTTCTTTTTGTTGGAACAAAGAAGCAGGCACAGCAGGCGGTACAGAAGGAAGCAGAACGCTGCGGAATGTACTATGTAAACAACCGCTGGCTTGGTGGAACACTCACAAACTTTGCAACAATCAAAAAATCACTTCTCCGTCTCAAGAAAATTGAAAAGATGGAAGTTGACGGAACCTTCTCCAACCTCACAAAGAAAGAGGTCGCCGGTCTTCTGAAGGAAAAGGAAAAGCTCCAGAAGAACTACGGTGGAATCAAGGAAATGAAGGAACTTCCGGGAGCCATCTTCGTTATCGATACACACAAGGAGCAGATTGCCGTTAAGGAAGCTCACCGCATGGGCATCCCTATTGTCGCAATCGTTGACACAAACTGCAACCCAGAGGGAATCGACTTCCCAATTCCTGGAAACGACGACGCAATCCGCGCAATCAGCCTTTTCACATCAATCATCGCAAACGCTGTCATCGAGGCCGACAACGAGCAGGGACTCAAGATTATTGAGACACTCGGAGACGAGGACGATGTGACAACAGACGCATCAACAAAGAGCGAGGACGAGGAAATCGTTGACTACTCAAACTACACACCCACAGAAGTTAAGGAAGAGGATGTGGAGGCCGACAGGAAGGACGAGCAGGACTTCATCGACGAGGACAAGGTTTATTCAGGCAAATAAGCCCCTCACAACGCTGGTCGATTTTGATTGGCCGGCGTTTTCTTAAATTTAAATTTTTGGAGTAAATAAATGGCTATTACAGCTTCACAGGTAAAGGAACTGCGCGAGGCAACCGGCGCTGGTATGTTGGACTGCAAAAAGGCTTTGATGGAGACCGACGGAAATTTTGACGAGGCCGCAAAGCTGTTGAAGGAAAAGGGTCTGGCAGCTGTCGCGAAGCGTTCCGAAAGAACAACCAGCGAAGGACACATCTTCATCAGACAGAACGGAAGCAAGATTGCCGCCGTTGGACTTGTTTGCGAGACAGACTTTGTTTCAAAGAACGAAAGCTTCATCGCTGCCGGAGAGAAGATTCTGGACGTGATTTTTGAAAAGGGCTACACAAAGGTCGAGGACGAGCTGACAAATATCCTTATGGATTTTGCTGCAAAGACCCACGAGAACATGTCTGTCAGCACTGTCGCAGTTGTTGATGTTCCAGCGGGAGCCTCTGTTGGTTCCTATGTCCACTCCGACTACAAGACCGCCGCTATTGTCGTGGTAAAGGGTTCCGAGGACGACAAGGTTAAGGAATTCGCACGCGACTGCTGTATGCACCTTGTTGCCTACACACCTTCATACATCAAGCAGTCTGATGTCCCTCAGTCATACATCGACGAGCAGAAGGAAATCTTCATGACACAGATGAACAATGACGAGAAGGTTGCTTCAAAGCCAGAGAACGTAAAGCAGGGAATCCTTGCCGGAAAAATCAAGAAGCACCTTGCCGAAGTCTGCTTTGTTGACCAGATGTTTGTAAAGGACGACAAGATGACCGTCGCGGCCAAGCTTGATGAAATTGGAAAGGATGTTGGAGCCAAGCTTGAGTTTGGTGACATAAAACTTTTCGTTCTGGGAAAATAATTTTTTCGGATGGCGTTGGTTAATGGCTTGCGCCATCATAATGTCCGTCTCCGGGAACAAATGTTTTTGGGGGCGGGCGAAAATTTTTTGTTACAGGGTTTGATAACCAAGTTATCGAGCAGATTTATTTTTCAGCCAGTTTAAGGAGGAATTTATGGCAGGAGATAACGAGAGCCGCATGGAAAAAACCGTTGGCGCACTTAAGGACGAGTTCAACTCAATCCGCACAGGACGCGCGAGCGCATCAATTTTTGACAGAGTGAGGGTTGACTATTACGGAACACCAACTCCATTGAACCAGGTCGGCACAATTTCAATTCCAGAGGCAAGAATGGTCGTGGTGACACCGTTTGACAAGTCTCTCATTTCCGCCATTGAAAAGGCAATCCAGAAGGCAGAGCTTGGACTGAATCCGAGCAACGACGGAAAGGTTATCAGAATCTCCATTCCTCCACTAACAGCGGACCGCCGCAAGGACCTTGTAAAACAGGCAAAAGCCACGGCAGAAAAATATCGCACCACAATCCGTAACATACGCAGGGATGGAAACGATGAGCTCAAAAAACAGCAGAAGGCTGGTGAAATCACTGAGGACCAGCTGAAGCAGGAGACCGACAAACTCCAGAAGCTCACAGACAAATACATCGAGGAAATCAACAAGGTCTACGAAGCCAAAGAAAAAGAAATAATGGACTAAGGCCTGTGACTAAAAGCTCCTCGGAAATCTCATCTGCCCCCGTTCACGTCGGGATAATTATGGACGGAAACGGCAGATGGGCTAAAGCCCACGGTGTTCCCCGTGTAATGGGGCACAATGCCGGAATGCAGGCTATGAAGAAGATAGTCATCGCCTCGT
>DGGQ01000186.1 GCA_002392275.1 Treponema sp. UBA3870 | reverse complement strand
TGATTAATACGGGAAGCATTAATCAACATTTACCTGTTATTCTATGGAGATTCAAAGGAAGTGTCAAGTTGAAAAATTCCCACCGCGGAGGCCGGTAAAAAAATTCTTGAAACTATGGTTTGCGAGTATTATACTGTTTTGAAGGGAATCTATAAACTTCATTTTTTTGAGGCAACTTTGAGAACGCGATGTTTAAAAGTCCGTGGCTCCTGGCTTTTAATGTTGCAGGCAATCTTTAAAAAGTCGTTGAAGATAAGTTTTTAGATATTGCCCCTTAATACTTTTGGCGACAGTGGAGACGAGGAATGAAGATACTTGTGCTTAATGGCAGCCCCCGAAAAAATGGAAACGTGGCGAAAACGCTCAGACGGGAAACTGAAAAAATCCAGCGCAGAAATGGCCCGTGCGAGATTGTGTGGAAGGATGTGCAGGACCTTGGCTTTGATTTCTGCAAAGGATGCATGGCCTGCCGCTCAAAGGGAAAATGCGCTATGCCGGACGATGACGCACACAGGGTAGCGGACGAAATCAATTCATGCGACATGATTTTTGTGGGCACCCCGGTTTACTGGGGAAACATGAACGGAAAACTGAAATCACTTTTCGACAGGCTTGTTGGAAATCTTATGGCGGAGTCCAAAATGGGAATCCCGATTCCACTCCACAAGGGAAAGAAAGCCGTGATTGTCACAAGCTGCACCACCCCGTTTCCGTTCAACTATCTGTGCCGCCAGTCAACAGGCGCGGTGCGGGCCGTAAAGGAGATTTTAAAATCATCGGGATTCAGAATCATAAAAAAGGTGAACATCTCCAACACAAAAAACAAGTGATTGACTTTTTTTGAAAAAAAGGTTTATTATGTTGATATGAAAAGATTTTCCTTGCTACTTCTAGCTCCAAGTTCCTCTTTTGTTGGCCGAAACTAAGGTGCTGGTTTGCTTTGGAAAATGAATTGAATGGAAACCACAGACCTGTTGCTTCGGCAGCAGGTCTTTTTTATTTAAGGAGAATTTTATGGCAGGCATGAATCCAAATGGCAAGTATGCTCCAATCGCTGACATTCCTTTGGAAAACAGGGAATGGCCTTCTAAAAAGATTACCAAGGCCCCGCTCTGGTGCTCGGTGGACCTCCGTGACGGAAATCAGGCCCTGGTCAATCCAATGGGAATCGAAACCAAGCTGGCGTTCTTTGATTTGCTGGTGAAAATCGGTTTCAAGGAAATCGAGGTCGGTTTTCCGGCAGCCTCCGATACGGAATATGAATTCATCCGAAGGCTCATCGAAGAAAAAAGGATTCCCGATGACGTTACCATACAGGTTCTCTGCCAAGCAAGGGAGGCACTTGTAAAAAAGACAATAGAATGTCTCAGGGGTGCGCCCAAGGCAATCTTCCATATATACAACTCCACATCCCCGGCACAGCGCAAGTACACGTTCGGAAAGTCGAAGGAAGAAATCAAGCAGATTGCAATCGACGGTGTGCGCTGCATAAAAAGCTGCCTCAGCGACGAGGACAGAAAGAGAATCAGGCTGGAGTATTCCCCGGAAAGCTTCAGCATGACGGAAATCGATTACGCCGTGGAAATCTGTGAGGCCGTCAAAAACGAATGGGGCTGCTCTCCCGACAACAAGATTATAATGAACCTCCCGACCACCGTTGAATGTGCCACCCCGAACGTATATGCGGACCAGATCGAGTATTTCTGCAAACACATAAGCGACCGCGACAGCGTTATTGTCAGCACGCACTGCCACAACGACAGGGGCACTGGAGTCGCATCAGCTGAACTTGGTCTCCTGGCCGGCGCGGACAGGGTTGAGGGATGTCTCTTCGGCAACGGCGAGCGGACCGGAAATCTTGACATTGTGACGGTCGCAATCAACATGTTCAGCCAGGGAGTGAACCCGGAGCTTGATTTCCATGACGTCGAGTCAATCGCCGAAAAATACATGGACTATACCGGCATGGAGATTCCCCCAAGGACACCATGGGTCGGGGAGCTTGTCTTCACAGCATTCAGCGGAAGCCATCAGGACGCAATCAGAAAAGGGCTTGCTGCACGGGCAAAGATGGACAAAAACGCACTCTGGGATGTTCCGTACATTCTCATCGACCCGCACGACATTGGCCGCCAGTACGAAGGTATCATAAGAATCAACAGCCAGTCCGGCAAAGGTGGAGCGGCTTTCATTCTGGAGCAGGATTACGGTCTCTGTCTCCCCAAGGCCATGCACCCGGTTCTTGGCTCCGCCGTCAAGGATTCTGCGGACAAGGCACAGAGGGAGCTTAAGCCGGATGAAATCTACAGCATATTTGAAAACCGCTGGCTCAAAAACAGGTCCAACCTCAGCATAATCGATTTGTCCGAAACCCATGTCGAAGGCAGAAGCGAAAACGAGTCCACCGAGACAACCCTCTGCCGCGCGGTGGTAAACTGGAAGGGACAGCAGATTTCGATTGGCGAAAAAGGAAACGGACCTCTCGACGCATTTGCGAACGCTCTTACCCAGACCCCGGCTCCAAGGTTCAACATAACCGCATTCCACGAGCACAGCATTGGAACAGGAAACAACACATCCGCCGTGGCATACGTCCAGCTGACCTGCGAGGACGGAAACCAGTACTGGGGTGTAGGAAAGTCAACCGACGTTGGCCGTGCCGGTGTCGATGCCGTAGTAAGCGCGCTCAACCAGATAGCATAGCCTAATTACGTCTTCCGGGTGTCTGCTCCTTTGTTGCCGAAACCTCGTACCACTGGGAAGCCCCGGAGACAAAAGATTCTGGCAAAAGATTCTGCACATTTCTGCGGCATGCCGTGTGGGATTCACGGTTGAGTGATGATGTGGAAAACGCACCATCTACGGAGCAGGCAGGATTACCGGAACCGTCAAGCCAGAGTCCAGAGTCGTTGACAAGTGCCGCGAATGTTTCCAGGGATTCATTCCACGCATTCGGTTTTGCGGAATCGGCATAGACAAAGGTGTCCAGAATCTTCCCGGAAGGACCGTTCCTTATTGCGATGATGTCAGCTGAAGTTGCGAAACGACCGTCGCTCTCATTCTGCGCAAAAAGGTCCCTGGCAGATGGCGAAGAGTCGGAGGTGGACGCAAGCGAAAGATTTTTTCCAAGCTCGTCAACGCACCCGCTGTCCCCGTTCCTCATGTGGACGACAATATACTCCCCAGCCGAAACCTCTATAGCCGGGAAGGAATACTTTTTTGCCTCCCCGTCCGCAGCACTGACAAGCTCCAGCCCGGAAAGATTTCCAGAACCAAGCGCGTAGATTTCCACGAACTCGGATTTGTCGGACTTGGACTTGTTCTTGATTCTGATTTCGGAAAGAGCAAGGGACGGAACCCTGTCATTGTAGCCAAGAAAATCCACACTCACCGTTACCGAATTTCCACGCTCATCCTCAAGCATAGCATCGAGCACATACTTTTTTCCAATCTCCATGCTCCTGTCCATCACAAAATCTACCCTTGAATTTTCATCGCACGGAAATGCGCTCACAGCCTCCTCATTCCCGTCCGCATCCTCCAGGTGGACATGGCTAACGCTCACAGCGCGCGAAAAATCCACCGAGACCGTCCTTGAGCCGGAGACCTCCATTCCAAGTATCTGGGGAACAGAGAAATCGCCGTCCAAAAACTCCACCCCCTCAATCGACGTGCGACAGCCGGATGGAATGACCGAAAGCATTACGGACAAAACCAGGGCCGACGCAGGAAGGAGTGTCTGCAAAAAAAACTTCTTTATTTTGTTCATATTGAACCCCCTACTATATAATGTTCCGTGGAAATTCAAATTCAGCACAAAATCTGCAAATTTTTTGATTTTTTTTGTGGCCAAAACTACCTTTTGGAGTAATGTTTTAATCAGCATGTTTCCGAGTGTGCGGGAACAAGTCAACTCCCAAAAAAGAGAGGAAGAGATTTTATGGAAAGAAAAACTTCCGGGCGCGTTCTTGGATTGAGGAAAACAGTTTTCGCGTTGTCGTTACTTTTGGCCGGGACCGTCGCCTCATTTGCGCAGACCGGCAATGCCACATACGTCAGAAATTTTATCAACAGCCAGGGGCAGTGCAAGACCGGAGCATTGACAAGCTCAAACGGATGCGTCGCGATAGTCGAGGAAAACGGATACGCGGCTTCCGGTATTCCTCAGTCGCTGAATGAACATCTTGCGGCGGAATCAAAGGCTTGAAGAACCATTGACGACATCTGCCTTACGGAAAATGGAAGCTGGTACTGTGTCGGGGATACTCTGCGCGGCGTAAACTGTCCGCAGGCCATGATAAACACCGTAAACAACTTCTGCAGGCTTGGTGACAGAATCCTGTGCGTAACATTCGACGACAACGGCAACTGGATAGTAATCAGCTCCGGCCACTGGTCCGCCTCCAACACATCGATTGAAGGCAACATGAAAAAACCCCAGAACATGCACGGCAACATCCTTACCGCGCATCTCGGAATACGCCTACTCCATGTAAAACAGCGGATGCCGGACGGAAAGAAGCTCAAGGATTCACTCCTAAAGTCAAAACATTTTCATGCCGAAAATCAACAGGTGGAAAAGGAACAAAGTTTCCAATGTGCATTTTGGGGATTTTTCGGATAAGGCTTTCATGTGGGAGGAAAGTATGAAAAGGATTCTGACCGGCATTTTCTGTGCGGCTTTGTCAATTTTTCCGGCATCCCTTTTTGCCGGTGACGCCGCAGTTTTTTCTGA
>DGGQ01000036.1 GCA_002392275.1 Treponema sp. UBA3870 | reverse complement strand
TGGTCAAAATACCAGAAGCACTGACAGGCCGTAAGCACATCAAATGATTCCGATGGAAAATCAATTTTTTCCGCAGACACAGCCTGAAAATCAATGTCCATGCCTGCCTCCTTTGAAAGCCGTTTCGCCTGCTCAATCTGCTCAGGAGAAATATCCGTTCCAGTCCATTTTGCACCGAAACGGTACATGTTTCTTGGAAGCACTCCGGTCCCTGTTCCAAGGTCAAGAACTTTTTGGGGAGCAACGCAAAGTCCCCTGTCCACAATCTTCTTGTAAAAAATCTCCGGGTAGATGTCACGGAAGCGGGCATAATCAGCGGATGTCCTTCCCCAGTCAAAAGCTTTTCCTTCATCAATTCTCTTGTCAACAATGTCCATTTTATTCTCCTGCTCTTTTCAAAAGCCATTTGGCAACACCGTCATCATCATTGCTTTCTATGATTCCGGTCGCAATCGATTTTAATTCATCGACCGCATTTGACACGGCATAGCACTCATCCGAAATTTCAAACATGGGAATGTCATTTATCGCATCGCCGAATGAAATCACTTTTGTGCAGCCCCACATTTTTTTCAGCTTTTTGATTGCATTTGATTTTGTCGCAAGGGCCGGCATAATCTCGCACCAATATTCTGGCCTGTAGATTTCCTGCTGCATTGTGCAACGGTATCGCCTGTCCTTTGAAAAAATCTCGTACACAGGTTCAAGCTCATCCTTCTCACCGATGCAAGTAAAATAAAACATCCTGCCTTCGTAAAGCAAGTCGTCATTGTCGACAGAACGGAAACGTTTGTCACCCTGTCTTGATTTCAAATATTTTCTTACACCGTCATTTTCAAATTCTGGAATCCAAGAAACTTTTTCAACGCCATCAATGAACGAATAAACCAGTGGACTGATTTTGTGCTCGGTCAAAACTTTGCGGACATATTTTCTCTCTTCATCGCTAAAAGTTTCCTCCGAAAGAATCTCACCGGTGGACGGATGAAAGATAAATGTGCCATTGTAAGCGATGACCGGAATGTTCGTTGAAAGACCTTCCGTCACCTTCGAAGCAGACACAAGTGAGCGGGCGGTCGCATAAGTAAAAAGCATTCCCTTTTCAACCAGTGCGTTGATTGCATCGACACTAAACGGATTGATTTTTTCCTGCCTGTTCAGAAGCGTTCCATCCAAATCGGTAACATAAAGAGTTTTCTCTTTTAGAGTTTTTTCTTCTAGCACTTTTTCCATCAGATAAAAAAATCCCTTGCGCCACAAAGCCTCACCAGTTTTATGATAGCCCGAATGTTCGTACAATTTTAGTGAATGTGGATTTTGGCTGAACACATCAAGGCGGATACTTTTTATTCCGAGACCCAGCACTTCTTTTTCAATATGATTCAGTGTCGCCTTTGCAATTCCACGCCTCTGAAAATCTGGATGGACGCAGAGACGATGGACCACCATCCACTCACCGTCTGATTTCCATTTTGCATTTTTATATTCATCATCACAATCTTTGTTGAGCACATAGATGACCGCAATTCTTTTTTGATTTTCACAATCTATAACGCCTGCAAAAAGCGAACGTGAGTTTATGTCCGAAAGAAAATCCTCACGCGCAGGATAGATTTCATCCCACTGGAAAATTTCGTGCTTCACCATTTCCGAAATGGCAGCCTTTATGAGTGCACATATTTCATCCAAATCGTTTTCTGCCGCAAGTCGGTATGCTATTTTTTCTTGCATGATTATTCCTCGGTTTAATTTCCACTACCTCAATGTCCCGCCGTGGAAAACACATTCGTAGACTTTTGTCTCATTCAAATAGATTTCCTCAAAACCCTGGAACCAGTTGAAGTCGCCTGTCACATTGCATTTGTATGTGAACTCGCCTGACTGGTAAATCTCAGGTCCACGGTAAGGCATTTTTTTGTCAGCATGACGCAAAGCCTCTTTTAAAAAATCTCCGCTGAACCTGTCATCAAGGACACGTCCAAAATAATTCATCGCATAAAGTGCCTTTTCATTTTTACAGATCGATTCCTCTCCCGCAAACTGCTCGCCTCCGACATAAGTGTCGTGATAGATATAATCACCTTTTTCGTAGCGGAAGTCGTGTGAGGATGGACGAGTTGGCTCAACTTCATTTTTGAAAGCCGCATAAGTGTTTATGTTTGCCTCAAGCCTGAAGAAAATCAATTCGTCAAGATCCGTTGTCAGCTCAGCAGAAGCAAGTTTTGATTCCCATTCATCCTTCAAAATCGAATAATACATTCTTCCCTCATATTTTCCTTCCCTGAAAAAATAGTCGCGCAGGGTTCCCTCGTAGGTAAAGCCGCATTTTTCAATCACTTTTCTTGACGGGGTGTTTGAAGGTCGGACGCAAATCTGCACTTTGTGGAAATTGATTTTTTCAAAACCAAATTTTATTACAGCCTTTGTCGCTTCCGTAGCATATCCGCGTCTCTGAAAATCTTTTCCGATGCAATACTCAATCTCGCCGAAATGATTGTTGTGGTCAACAAGAAAATATGCAATCTGCCCGATGCACTCGCCTGATGATTTTTCAATTATCGCCCATCGGAAATAAACGCCGCTTTGATACGAACTGATGTACTTGTCCAAAAGTCCGTGGACTTCTTCCTTTGTTTTGTAAGAAGGCTCACCATACATATTCTGCACACCGTCATCCGAAACCCAGTTACGCATCATTGAATCCGCATCATCGTAAGTGAACTTCCGCATTATGAGTCTTTCAGTTTCAAAAGTTTCGGAGCCGCATGGAAGAATGAAATTTTTCTTTTCCAAAATTATTTCCATGTCAACGCAAGTCCATGAACCGATTTTCAAATTGCAATTTCGTCTGCTGTACTCACGGAAACCGACCGCCTCATAGCAATGTCTTGCGCCGGGATTATTTTCAAACACTCCCAAATCAATTCGCTGCACACCCAGATTTTTTTTCGCATATTCAATTCCGAGCGAAAGCATTTTCTTTCCAAGCCCCCTGTCCCTGAAATCTGGATTCACGATAACAAATCCAAAGCGGACAGAGCTGTCATCCTTTTCATTCGGATAGCGGATTATAAAATGCCCCAGAAGATTTTCATTTTCATCTACCGCCGTGAGCGGGAAAAATCTTTTGCCCTCAAGCTGCGGCGCATAGCTTTCATTCATGTCATTTTCGGAAAGCGGAAATTTATTGAATCTGTCGGCAGACCATTTGTACAGCTCTTCTTCCGTCCTGAGCCATTTGCAGATTGCCGCGGCATCCTCTTTTTTATATTCCCTCAAAATCATTTCCATTTTTTATCCCTTCCATCTTTACAAAACCTTCCATCTCATCTTGCAACAATTTGAAAACCTTTGCAACTAAATATCCATCAGCAATGGCATGATTCAATCTTACGGAAAGCGGCATTACAAAGCGGCCGGACTCTTCCCTGTATTTTCCCCAGTTCACAATCGGAAGCAAATACAAATATCCGTCGGGAAGTTCTATGTTCAGCGAGTCATACGAAAGCCATGAGATATACGATGCATCAAACCAGTTCGGATGATTCTGTGAGTCAAGGCCATAGTCGCGTGTCCCTTTCGCTTTTTCAATATCCGCCGCCGCATTTTTATAGAACACATTGTAATCCGCGTAATATGTCGTGTACACGGGTGTGCAAGTTTCGGTATCATCATGGAAAATGTACTGGATGGGATTTATCTGGTCGTAGCAAATCAGTTCGCCGCTCTCCCACTTAAAAGCCATTTTATAATCATCGCGCGAATTCAGAACTTTTGAAAGTATGTATAAAAAATTAATGTAGAATTTTGTCCCAGATTTTTTAGACCAATCTTTCAAAGCTGTAACATCGATTCTAGCGGTCATTGATGTGGAACATTTGCAATCTTCCGAAAAATGTCTGAACACTCCTTTTCGATAATATTTTTCCCTGTCGATTATTTTATAATTCATTTTTGTTTCAGCCATATTCATATTCCATCCGTCATACGTTTTTCTGTAAGCCGTCGTTTTTCCAAAGTCTTTTCAAACAGTTCATCAACAACGCGGGGAAAATCTTTTTCTATGACTTTCACACCCTCCTCCGTGATTCCGCCTTTTGTTGCGACCTTTTCTATCACTTCGTAAAAACTTTGTTTTTTATTTTTGATTAAAAGCCCAGTCGCAATCATTGTGTTCAAAAGCATTTCTATTCGCTGGTCCTCTGGGATTTCAGTGTGCTTACCCGCACCTTTTGCGATTTCATTAAAGATTGAGGCAATGAATCCAGGCATACAGCTTACCAACTCCGACCCCATTCCAATTTCATTTTCCGGAAGATTTATCACATTTCCAAATGTGCACAAAAGTTGATTTATAAATGCAAAATCTTCGTCCCCAACTTTTTCATTATGGCAAACAAGGGTCTGTGAGGAATTGACTTCCGCAGTCACACTCGGAATGATTTTTGAAATCCGGTTTTCAGGAAAATACTTTTCCAGCTGCGAAAATTTTATGCTGCCGTTTACGGAAACAATATATTTGTCTTTTGACAAAACATCTTTCACCTCGTCAAAAACAGTTTTCAAATCGGAAGGCTTCACGCAAAAAAATATGTAATCCGATTTCTGCACAAGCATACGATTTTCCAAACAGGCATTTACTTTTTTATCCGTAATTTTTTCCAGCTTTGACGGACTTCTGTTCGATACAAAAATATCTTCCGGTGCAAGCAAACCTGAATCCAAAAACTTTTCCAAAAACAATTTTCCAATTGTTCCAAAACCGATGATTCCAATTTTTCCGTTCATTTAAATATGCTCCTATAATTTATTGACTTCATTCCATTAAAAAGGCCTTATACAACGCTTCTGCCATCATCTTACGCATGAACTCATATTTTTCTTTATCTTTAAGCCAAGATTCATATGCTTCCATGTTCTCAAAATAAGACTTCTGTAAAGTGTCGTCAAAACTCTTTGGCATAATATTGTTTGTAAACATTTGCTGACCATTGGAACGAGCAGATGTTTTTAGCTTATCATCTTTTACCATAGAATTAAAAACATCGGTAAAAATAACTTTGTCGCGTTCTGTAAACTTTGTTCCAAACTCCTCGTTTATCTTTTTAATAACTTCCGAAAGCGGAGTTTTCTTTTCTTTCTGGCCAACTGCATTCTTGATTCGCTGAGGTTCAAGCACTCCATTTTCTTTTTGAAGAACAACACTACCCTCAAAAGTCTTTTCAAGCTTGTAATATTCAAGTTTGATTTTGTTTGTAATATCTATCATCGTTTCTTTGTCAGCAGGAACAAGCCGTTCAAGATATTTGCAGAAAAGGAATTCTCTATGCAAGTCTTTTGAGAACATACGGATTATTTGAGTGATGAAGTTGTACCATTTTACAAATGACCGAAGTAATTTTCTAAACTGATACCTTTGTTCCTGATTCAAAGCATTGTAGCCCTGAACAACTGGCAAAAGTGCATTTGTAATAAGAGCCTGTTTTGACGGATTCTTCTTCTGATTAAGATAAATATCCGTTACATTCTTAATATCGCCATCATTGTAAATCTTAAAGGCACGGAGCATTTTCTGTGTCTGATAAATAAGATTTTTGTTAAGCTCTTCTTTTAATTCAGTGGTATGGAAATATGGCTGGAAGGCTTCCAGAATCTGTTCTTTTGTATTCACAAAATCAAGGATAAAGGTGTCTTCCTTTCCATCGCAAGTACGATTCAAGCGGCTTAAAGTCTGAACGGCTTTTACATCACGAAGTTTTTTATCAACAATCATTGTGTGAAGATAATCTTCGCTAAAACCTGTCTGATACTTTTCTGCGACAATCAGAATATTTCCTTCATCGTGGAATACTTTCTTTGTCTGGGCTTCGCTAACCGGTCTTCCGTTGTGGTCACGATTCATGCCACTTTCTGTATATTCTGTTCCAGCCGGGTCTTTAGGATCTTTTAGGCTTCCAGAGAAAGCAATAAAAATTTCTAGATTTTTATAGGCATCGTCTTTTGCGGCCTGCGATTCAATATACCGTTTGATTTCATGGTAGTAGCGGACAGCTGCCAGACGGCTCGCTGTTACAACCATCATTTTACCGCGACCGTTTATTGCGTGACGTGTTCTATCCATATAAGTTTCAACAATAATCTGAGACTTTTGCTGCAAATTATGCGGATGTAGTTCCTCATACCTCTTAATAAGTTTTACGCTTTTTGAAGCAAATACTTCAGGATCATCACTTGATTCCTGTAAAATTTTATAACAGTTTTTATATGTAGTATAATTTTCTAGCACATTCATTATGAAGCCTTCTTCTACAGCCTGCCTCATAGAGTAAACATGGAAGGGCTTAAAACTTCCGTCAGTCTGACGAGTACCAAACATTTCCAATGTTTTATTTTTTGGCGTAGCGGTAAAGGCAAAGAAACTTAAATTTTTATGATTGCCATGTGCAGTCATTTCATTAATAAGTTCATCTTCACTGTCAGGAGTCTTTTCTTCGTTCTCAGCTTCAATTTCTTCCCATTCTTTTAATGCATCAGTTTTATCAGCAAGTGCAATCTTAAGTTTTTTAGCACTGTCTCCAGTCTGGCTTGAATGAGCTTCATCAACAATTACTGCAAACTTCTTGCCATTAACTCCTTCAACCTGCTCATAAATAACAGGGAATTTCTGCAGTGTTGTAATGATGATTCTCTTTCCATCATTGATTGCATTTCGCAGAGCCTTGGAATTCTTTTCGCCGTCAACTTCTGT
>DGGQ01000098.1 GCA_002392275.1 Treponema sp. UBA3870 | reverse complement strand
GACGTTTTTATTTTTCAGGATGTGGAGAACCATGAGCCGATTTCCCTGAACGATGGAAAGAACAAAATCTCCCTGAGCGTGAACGACCATGTTATGTGCCTTCTTGTTGCGATTGATGCCGTGAGACAGGCCGGTGCAAGGGAGATTACACTTGTGCTTCCGGTCTACCCATACAGCCGCCAGCATAAGAAAAAGGGACGCGAGGGTCTGACTGCGGCTCTGCTTGGTCACATTTATGAAAGCATGGAGGTCACAAGAATTATTACCCTGGACCTTCATTCCCGTGAGATAATCAATGCGTTCAGCCATACCCATTGTGAGAATCTGCACGCATCCTACCAGATTATCAGGGAGCTTTCGCGTGTTGTTGATTTGACCAAGGAGGATCTGGTTGTCGTAAGTCCAGACACAGGCGCAATCGACAGGAACAAATTCTACGCGACAGGTCTTAAAAAGCCTCTCGCCATGATTTACAAGGAGAGGGACTATTCGGTTGTCACACAGGATGCCAAGAACACGAACATCAAGAGCATAAAACTTTTGGGCGATGTGAAGGGCAAGGTCGCTTTCCTTGCGGACGACATGCTTGGGACCGGTGGAACTTTGCTCAAGGCCATGGGATTTTTGCACGACCAGGGAGCGACAAAGGTTATCGCCGCAATCAGTCTGCCGTTCTTCACCGGAAATGCGGTCCAGCTTTTTGACGAGGCGTACCAGAAGGGACTCTTCTATAGAATAATTGGAACGAACGCTGTCTACCATGAGGATTTGCTGAAGAAAGAGTGGTACATCAGCACAAACGTGAGCGGTCTTTTCGCGAATGTAATCACAAGGCTGCACCACGGACAGTCGCTTTCCGACCTTCTGGACAACCGCTCCATAATCGACAAGATGATAAAGGCGAGCCGCCCGTCGGAAACAAAGGATGCGCAGATTGCCGACCCGATTGATCCAAAAGGAAAGTCGGTGAACAACTGCGACCCGATTGCTTAATTTGTAAACGGATTCAGGAAAAGGGACATGGACAAGGTTTTTTGCGCGGACATCGGGACGACATCCCTGAAGACTGCTGTGATTGATTCCACCGGGACCGTAGTTGCCTACAGCCGCCAGATTTTTGAAAAGACGGAGAACAACAGGGAAGCATCCGTCTGGCTCAAGGCGATGAAGTCCGCTATGGATGAGATTTTTTCGGACAGGCGTGATTTGCGGATTGATGCCGTGTGCGTCAGTGGAAATGGTCCGACCATTGTTGGGCAGGATGGCGAGACACTTCTGTGGAATGCTCCTGTCGATTCTGGCTATGCAAGGGCCTTTGTCTCTCCGTCTCTTTTTGTTCCAAGAATCCATGCGTTCAGTAAAATCTTTTCGGATGCCTGGAGTTCTGGCAAAACGGTTTTTTCTGGTCCAGAGTATCTTATCTACCTTTTGACAGGAAATTCCATGACCATTCTTCCCGAGGAAAGATTCAGGGACGCATACTGGACTGGCGACTCCATTTCCGAGGCGGGGCTTGGTGACTGCCTTTCAAGGCTCCCTGATTTTGTGGCTCCATCTTCTCTTGCTGGAAAAATCACTTCCGGGATTGCGGACTATCTTTCCCATTGCGAAAACGGTGTGTCGGAGGGACTTCCTGTTTACTGTGGCGCACCGGATTTTGTTGCCGCGCTTGTCGGGACTGGAACTCTTTCTGCCGGAAAACTTTGTGACCGCGCGGGTTCCAGCGAGGGACTGAATCTATGTACGGCGGAAAAAATCGAGGCTCCGGGAATCAGGACGCTTCCTTCAATCATTCCGGGACTTTGGAACGCGAGCATACTTCTGCCGGACACTGGAATAAAATTTGCCGAATACAAAAAGCGTCTGGAGGAATACGAGGGAAGACCCTTTACTTACGATGAGGCCGTGCACGAAACAATCTACAACGACGGGACCGAGGCAATCTATGATCAGGGAAAATACATGATGCTGGAGATTGCGCTGAAGGTCCGAGACGGTTTTGGAGTGCTTCGCAATGCTGTTGCCGGAACTTCCACCGTTTTTCCCGATGAATTTACAATCGCCGGTGGCCAGGCCGGAAACCAGGAATGGGTAAGGATGAAGTGCGATGTAACAAGAATGAAAGCAAAAATCCCCCTGTGCCATGATGCCGAGCTTATGGGCGACGCTGTGTTTGCGTTCACGGGCGCGGGATGCTATAAAAACATAGTCGAGGCCAGCGAAAAACTTTGTCGCTTCGAGGGACTCATGCAGGGGGCGTTCCTGGAGTAGGATGGGAAGCTCAATCACTCGACGGTGACTGTCGTCTTTACCGCGCTGCTTCTTTGTCCGCCATGGTCGAAAGCCACAGCCGTGAATGTCCAGCTTCCTTTTTCTTCCGGGACATCGAGGCTTTGCGCGAAAACAAATTCCTCCTGGTACTGGTAGTCGAAGTTTATTGAAATTGGCTCCGCTTTTTTGTTCACGTTCTGGGCCGTTATTGTCACGCCCGCGAGGTTCCATTCCGAATCCCTGAGACGCATATACAGGACAGCCTGTTTCCCCGATTTTATTTTCTGCACGCTCTGTGAATCTTTTCCAAACGATGACGAGAAACCCATCTCCAGAATCTGCGGCGCGAGTGGATTTGTTGATTCTGATTTGGTTTCCTTTTTTTCAGTAGTGGAAACTTTTGTCGGCTCGGCAGTCATTGACGTTGTGGCGCATGAAAAAATCAAGAGAGAAAAAATCAGCGACAAAAGAATCATCGTGTGTACAAACAAAATCCGTCTCAATATGTTGCCTCCATTTTCTTTCTATTATATAGGAGGAGATTGTGCTGGTCTAGTCTGGGCGTTGACACAATTCCCCCCTTGAAAAATTCCACCTTCTGTGGGATGATATATATAATCTCTAAAAACTTCAGCTTTTAGAGACTTTCTATAGTAGAGGTGGGAAATATGAAGAAATTCTGTCTGGTACTGTCTCTGGTAACAATTTTCTCTGCGTCGGTTTTTGCCCAGTCTACCGAGGAAAGAAAGGTTCTGGATGAAATCAATCTGGCACGGACCGCCCCAAAGGAGTATGTCAAAAAAGTGCTGGAGCCTCTGGTGGATGGCACACTTGGTTCCTACCAGTCCGCCGTTGTCGAGTGCATTTCCCTTATGAGGACTATGAATCCTGTTCCAGCCCTGTCATGGTCGTCCGGTCTTTATAAATCTGCAAAGGAAAAGAGTCTTGGTGAAAACGAGCGGAACGCGGCGGACTACGACAGCCGTATTTCAAAATATGTTTCATGGAAGTCCTGCGGAGAGATGACCGTCTA
The DNA here is from genome assembly GCA_002392275.1 of Treponema sp. UBA3870. Classification (GTDB taxonomy): domain Bacteria; phylum Spirochaetota; class Spirochaetia; order Treponematales; family Treponemataceae; genus Treponema_D. Next base: position 3,222 of record DGGQ01000098.1, on the reverse strand, counting down.
TGGGTATTCCGATGCCCGTGGTGTTGTGCTTTCGCTTCTTCTTGATATGGAGTCTGACAAAAGGAGCCACCGCCGTGTGATTTTTTCGGACGCTTTTTCCCATCTGGGTGCGGTAATCCGGGAGAACGACACTTACAAAAACGACTGTGTTCTTGATTTTGCGTCCGGTTGCATTTCCTATGACGACCTTCCTGACCAGCTCTACCATGAGGATGACGTGCGGCAGCTGATTTCTGAAATCAATCTTGCGCGTACAAAACCGCTGGACTATATTTCTACAAGGCTTGGAGTTTTGGCAAAGAATGGTGGAAGCCTGAAAAACGATGTTTCCGCACTGATTACATATCTAAAAAATTTTACGCCTGTCCCGGAGCTTGCGTACAGCAAGGAACTTTGTGGCTCCGCTGAAAAATTCGTTCGCGGCTCAAATTATTCCGGGTCGGGAAAACTTTCGCAGTCAGCAGCATGGGAGAGGAATATACGTTCGCTCAGAAACTGGGGAGCTGTGGCGGAGGCTTTTACAGTTGGCGAGTCGGACCCACGGGCGGCTGTAATTCGTATGCTTTCTGATTCAACCTCCGGCAACAGGGACAATCTTCTTTCCGCAAGCCTGAACTATGCCGGTGGATTTATTGGCGAAAACTCTGTTGTGTGCGTGGACATGGCTTCGTGGCATGTAATGGAAAACACTCCCGCCAACGGCATCCTTGCATCGGATGCAGCGTCCGACATGATTTATGAAATCAACTGGGCGCGCACAAAGCCCCGTGAGTATGCCAAGGTGCGTCTGGAGCCGCTTGTAAAAAATGAGGCAAATGATTTCCAGAAGGCCCTGTCCGATTTGATTCGCGAGATGGAGAAGGGAAAGTCCGTTCCCGCTCTGAAGGTTATGGATGGACTGAACAATGCCGCGTCAGAATGGGTTTTGGCGCAGGGAAAAACAGCGTCAAGTGCGTATGACTCCAAGTGGCAGACAAGGATTGCCCGCTACGGTGTTCTGAATGGCGGTGGCGAGGTGCTTTATTTTGGTGACGAGCTTCCGGAGCTTGCTGTGGCCAGGATGCTTGTCGATGAAAAATTTCCTGCAAGGAATCAGCGCAAGGCTTTGCTTTCGTCTTCGTATTCGTACATAGGGGCGGCGACTTCCGTTCATGGTGTGTACACTGGCATGGCCCTGGTGGAGCTTGCGTCCGACTTTGTTCCAAAAAATGATTCGGTCCTTGAGTCCGGGATTTCGTCTTATGGGAATGGAGTGACGCTTGCTGAATCCTCTGTGGTTGAAGAAATCAATTTTGCAAGGGCGCATCCACAGGAGTATGTCAGCACAAGACTTTCCCCGCTCGTTTCTTCGGAGAAATCCACTTTCCAGACTGCACTTGGGGAACTTGTTTCCGAAATGAATTCAATGAATCCCTTGCCGGAGATTTCGTTCTCCCTTGGTCTGCACGATGCGTGCGTCGAGTTTGCCGAATCAGCCGCGAAAAAGGGCAGGACCGTGAGCGACACTTTCTGGCTGGAGAGGGTGGACCGTTTCTGCGAATGGGAAAAGGCTGCCGAGCTTATATCGCTTGGATGCTATACTCCGGTGGACATTGTTTTGCAGCTTCTGATTGACGACCAGATTGCAGGACGCGGACACAGGCGTATTCTTTTGAACGGAGAGTTTGATGCCGCTGGTGTCGCAATTGGCAGGCACTCAAAGACCGGCACAATCTGCGTGATAGATTTGGTGAAGACTGAAAGATAGGGACCCTGTGTGAGAACAGGAGCTTCCATGGGAAAGAATTTTGCTGGGCTAAAAATGTCGGACCCAGCGAAATAACCATTGGGTGTTTTGTTTGAGGTTCTCTATTGGCAATTTCTAAAAATTATGGAGAGAAAGAATGAATCTGTTTCAATTGTACATGTGGCTTTTTGGAATCAGCACTATTATAGGTGTCCCGTTGCTTTCGTCGTTTCAGGTGACACAGATAAAGGGCGGCGAATGGAGCGAATGGGTCGGAGGCTTGGGTGCGACTCTTGGACCGGCCACAGGAATTGCGGTTGTAATTTCAATCGTCGGATATATTGTGATGAAGCCCCTCCTGCAGATAATAAAGAAAGCCGAGACTCAGGAAATTTCTGAAGAGGAAAAAAGAAGCAGCGAAAGGATACTAAAAAAATTAAAAATCATAACGACGATAGCGCTTATGGTGGGCTATCTGCTTGGAAACGGAACGACAATCATAATCAAAAAAATTGCGGGCAAGGTGACATACAATGGCATGGATCTGTTCATAATAATGATTTTGATTTTGTGCTACGGATTGGTTGCCGTCCAGTATTCGGTCCGATGCTACATGACCCTTGCAAGCAAGGAGCTGCGTAAACTCAGGTTGGTTTCATGCAAGGATTTTAAAAGGAGCACAGTCTCTTCGTCATTGGGCCGGATTATATTTATCGTCATTGGGACCGTGGCGTGGCATGTCTTCTGTTCTGGATATAGTGCGGCGAGGCATGGATGGACCATGGACAAGTTTTTGGGCAAGGCCGCATTTGCATTGGTTCAGGGGCTGGCAATCTGTATTCCGCTGGTCATAATGAATCTGCACCAGCTCAAGAAGCGTTTCGGAATTACGATTGACAAGATTGAGAAGCTAAGAACCGAGGGAGATTTGAAGAGCCGCATTTACATCAGTGCGTTCGATGATTTTGGACTTTTGATGTCGGAGATGAATCTTTTGATGGACTCCCTTAGGTCTTCGCTTTTGAAACTGAAGGATGAAACCGAATCCGTTGATTACAGCGCGGAGGAGCTTTTGACGCTGACGGAAACTTCTTCAAAGGACATTTCACAGATTGTGGAAAGTTTCCATGCGATGACATCCGAAAGTTACAATCAGACGCAGCTTCTGGGTACTGTGAATTCTGGTGTTGAGAAACTGAGCACGGACGCGGCCAAGGTCAGCGGATTCACGGAAAACCAGTCAAAGTCCGAAAAGGAAAATGCGGTTTCGATGAACGAGATGGTTGACAACTTCAAGTCGATTACGAATCTAATTTCTCGTGCGCAGACACTTTCGACCGAGCTGACGGAGGAGTCAATTTCTGGAAGTGCGGAGGTAAAGAAGACACAGGAAATCATCAACGGAATTTCTGACATGTCCAACAGGATGATTGAGGTCATCAAGGTGATTCAGTCCGTCGCGTCCCAGACCAACCTTCTTGCCATGAATGCCGCAA
>DGGQ01000214.1 GCA_002392275.1 Treponema sp. UBA3870 | reverse complement strand
AAGCCCTTGGAAAAACAATAGTCCCAGCAGAGGGGTGGTGTCAAGCCTATAAAAAACTGACAGACAGTTGTACACTTTGCTGGAGGGCGGAACCTGACTATACTGAAAATGACTATCCTGCAATTACGGTCCCAAGTGTAAAAGGTGACTTTATGAATGTGCCTCTTACAGATTTGGGTCAAATGCTCGTAACGGATGGAACCCATGATTTTATTTATGAAATCGTAAATAGCACTGGCAAAGAATTTACCGTTTCTCAATACCTCTGTGATATGGATATCTGGAATGAGGATGGATTTGAAGAATCTATAAAGACAGTTACTAATAATGATGTTGTTATTCCTGTGGGAGGAACGCATCAATTCAAATACAGTATTGATGCCATGAAAACAAGATATGGAAACAATATTTCTATTGGTACTTATTTTCTTCAGGATGGTTCAACTAATCGCAGCTACGGATGGATGAACCCTATCATCACCTCCAATAAAAATAAGAAACACACTGTCACTCTTGTTGATACTGCCAGTGGTGGGTGGGATGGACAGAACTCATGGACAAACTTTTAATAGTTTCAACAACATATAATACCAGTTTTGGAAGAAAAATATGAAAAAGTCTTTTAAAACTTCTGCGGCTGTACGACATGACCGAAATGTCGCATCCTTCGTTATGGGAAGCACAGGTATCCGGCTCGTGCGCTCAATAGTAAAGTAAAAAAACAAAAAATTTTTGTAAAAAAAAATCCAGATAGATTTCTCTGTCTGGATTTTTTTTTATGCCTTTGAGTGGCTTATGCGAAAATCGGACGGACGTTGATTACTCCATCCAGTTTTGCAAGTGCGTCGATTGTAGCGTCGTCAACTTTTCCTTCCACATCGATCAGGCTGTAGCCAAGTTCTCCACGGCTCTGGTTCACCATTCCGTCGATGTTCATTTTTGCGTCGCCAAGAACGGATGTGAATTTTGAGACCACGCCGGAAACATTTTTGTTTGTGATGCAGAGTCTTGTTCCTCCGACTGGAATCGGGTTGTCGGTTACGGTCTTCGGGTAGTTGACAGAGTTCACAATATTTCCGTTCTCCAGGAAATCCTTGAGCTGCTTTGCCGCCATGATTGCGCAGTTGTCCTCAGCCTCCGGGGTTGAAGCTCCAAGGTGCGGAAGGCAGATTACTTTGTCGCACTTAATCAAATCCTCGTCTGCAAAATCCGTGACAAGTGTTGCAATCTTCCCGCTCTTGATTGCCGCAAGGACATCCGCATTGTTCACAAGTCCGCCACGCGCAAAGTTAATCAGCCTTACACCGTCCTTCATCACTTTGATTGCGGATGCGTTGATCATTCCCTTTGTGTCGTCGGTCTGCGGAACATGCACGGTGATGTAGTCTGCCTTTGTGTAGATTCCGTCCAGAGTCTCCACGACCTTTACATTCTGGTTCAGTCCGAGAGCGGCTTTTACAGAAAGGAAGGGGTCGTATCCAATTACGTTCATCCCAAGCGCGATAGCTGTGTTCGCTACCATTGCACCGATTGCTCCAAGACCAATCACGCCGAGGGTCTTTCCCTTGATTTCAGGTCCAACGAAATTGGATTTTCCCTTTTCGGCGAGTGCCGCAATCTCCGCTCCCTTGTCAGCAAGTTCTGTGTTCACCCACTTGTTCGCGGCAATCACGGGTCGGCTCGCAATCAGTATGCCCAGAATCACAAGCTCCTTTACGGCATTTGCGTTTGCTCCCGGAGTGTTAAAAACAACCACGCCCTTCTGTGCAAGTTCCGCACATGGAATGTTGTTTGTTCCTGCACCCGCACGCGCAACGGCCTTCACATTTGGTGAAAGGTTCATGCTGTGCATGTCGGCGGAGCGAACAAGAATTGCGTCGGGATTGTTGATGTCGGTTGCAATCTCGTAGTTGTCGCGGTCAAACATATTCAATCCAACTGCGGCTATTTTATTTAAAGTCTGGATGTTGTACATAATTTCTCCCGTTTTCTATTTGTTTTCATCAGCAAATTTTTTCATAAAATCAACAAGCGCCTTAACTCCGTCAAGAGTCATTGCGTTGTAGATTGAGGCCCTCATTCCACCGACAAGCCTGTGTCCCTTGAGGTTCACAAGTCCAGCAGCGGCAGCTTCCTTAACAAACTTGTCGTTGATTTCCTTCTCCTTTGCAACGCTCGCATCGTCCGTGGCTCCTGTTGAATACTTGGTCAGGAACGGAACGTTCATAAGCGAGCGGCTTCCCTTTTCAGTGGTCGCATGGTAGAAATCGGAGCTGTCAAGGAAGTTGTAGAGGTAGTCTGCCTTTTCCCTGTTGCGTTTCAACATTCCCTCCGCGCCTCCGTTCTTTTCAATCCAGTGGAGAACTTTTCCAAGCACGTAGATTGTGTAGCATGGCGGGGTGTTGTACATGGAACCGTTGTCGGCATGGGTCTTGTATGCGAGCATGGTCGGTGTTCCCGGCAGACAGTTTTCAGGCTCCGGAATCAGGTCCTCGCGGATTATGACAAGTGTGACTCCGGCTGGGGCAAGGTTTTTCTGTGCGCCTGCAAAAAGCAGACCAAACTTTGAGACATCAAGAGGCTCGCTGAGAACGCATGAGGAGATGTCTGCAACCAGAGGAATGTCGCCGGTGTCCGGGATGTACTCGTAGTGGGTTCCCATGATTGTGTTGTTGAAGCAGATGTACGCATAGTCATAGTCGCCGGAGATTTTTTCGACCTTCGGGATGTATGAGTAGTTCCTGTCCTTTGATGATGCAACCACGTCAACCGCAATGCCAAGTTTTTTTGCTTCCGCGGCAGCTTTTTTTGCCCAGACGCCAGTCTCGATGTATGCGGCCTTTTTGTTCTTTATGCCAAGATTCTGGGCCACCATGGCAAACTGTGTGCTTCCGCCTCCCTGGACGAAAAGAACCTTGTAGTTGTCCGGGACGTTCATCAATTTGCGGACCATCTTTTCTGCGTCCTCGATGATTGGCTCGTAGGCCTTTGAGCGGTGGCTCATCTCCATTACGGACTGGCCCGTTCCATTGTAGTCAAGCATTTCCGCCGCACATTCTTTCAGGACCTCTTCCGGCAAGCATGATGGACCTGCTGAAAAATTGTAGACTCTGCTCATAGTGTACCCCTTTGTACTAGTTTTATTTTTACCGCCCCAAGACGGATTTTTTTAACGCTAGGGAACTGCTGATTAATGCTTCGTGTATTAATCAGCGGTTCCTTAACCAGCTGTTTCCTAATCCTTTCCTGCTGCCAGATTTTTTAGTGCGGTCAGAAGACAGACATTCTCAACCGAGACGGCATCCGGGACCGAAAGAAGGCAGCTGGTGTAGTTCACAATCCCGCGTATTCCACAGGCAACCAGTCTGTCGGCCATCTTCTGCGCCTCCGAATCCTCCACGGCAAGCACGGCATACTTTATGCTCTCCGCGCGAATCACAGTCTCCAGCATTATGGACGAGTGGAGCGGAAAAGCAGAACGAAGAACCTCCGTCTTGTTCACATTGGAATCAAAGCCAGCGGTCAAAGTGAAACATGATTCCGAAAGTCCGCCACCGTCCAAAAAGGTCTGCCCGATTCTACCGAGTCCCACAAGGCAGCAGCGGATTTTTTTGTCGGAAAGATTCAGTGCCTTCCCGATTGCATCCCTTAGCTCCTTCACGTTGTAGCCATTGCTGGAGCCGCATTTCAGTTCAAGAAGATAGAAGTCCCGTCTGACCACCGAAGCTGACCAGCCCGTTATGTTTTGAATCTTCTGTGACGTTATGCGTTCCTGCCTGTAGTCCGCCAGAAGCTCCCCCAGCATGACAAGCCGCTTTTTTGTTGGAGATGGAATCTCTTTCATCAGAACCACCATTTTCTGTGATAAAAATCACAAGATTGATTCGCTTTATGCTTTCATTCTACAGATAAACAAGAAAATAGTCAAAGGATTTTGCGGATTATAATCAAAATTTATTGATTTTATGTTATAAAAATAACAGATGTAAAAAATGCCTGCTCACTTTCTGTGGGTTCCCAAAATCATTTCGCTGGATTTGATTCTGGAGCTTGGTACAGTTTTTGAATCATTCTGTCGGCAATCTGGAGGGCATTTTTTGAAAGGCGGATTTCTTTTTCCGTTTTTGACAAATCCTCCACTTCTTTTTTCCATTGAAGCCAGCCGATTTCCCGTGGCGAGGGAATTTTTTTTCTTCCGTAGACTTTTACAATCCACTTTGCCCTGTACGAAAGATTTTTTGAAAGTATGATTTTCCTAATCAAAAGAAACAATGCAGAAATAGCAGAAATGATTATAAATCCATAAATCAAAAATCTAAAGTCGAAGGATTTTTTTTCTGATTC
>DGGQ01000095.1 GCA_002392275.1 Treponema sp. UBA3870 | reverse complement strand
GAGGGGGCGGCGCATGGGGAAAACATAAAAAGCGGCGAAATCCGGGGCGCGGGAAAAGAAAGAAGAGACCGGCGGAACCGGTCTTTTCCATGGAGCTAAGGAGATTCGAACTCCTGACCCCGTCGCTGCCAGCGACGTGCTCTACCAACTGAGCTATAGCGGCTTGTGTTTCGCCTTTCAATCAGCGATGTTTAGAATATACACCATAGGCGGAATTATGTCAACACCAATTCAAGAAAAATAGCATTTTTTTTTAGAAATCATCCTTATTTTTTTCTACAAGACTTTCATACAATGGAATGTATCTGGACTGCGTGACCTGTTTCCATGAAAACTCCTTCCGGACATTGGATGCCGTGTGCGAAATCATCTTGGAGAAGACGTCCGCCCCGGCCCTGGACTTGATTTCTATCAGCGGGACCAGAATGGATTCCAGTTCCTCCGGGCAATTCTTTTTGTAGAGGAAACCGGTCTCATCGTCAACAATCTTGCAGAGACCACCGGTAGCATGGGCAACGGGAATTGTTCCAAAAATCTGCGCAATCAAATCCTCCAGTCCGCACGGCTCAAAATAGCTTGGAAAAATCGCCAGATCGGCGGAGGCCATGCACAGTCTTGACAAAAACCTGTCGTAGCCATGGAAATAGATGCACCTGCCCTCGTACTTCAACGCCACCCGAAGAAGCTCCCGCTCCAGTTCAGGCTGTCCCTGTCCTATAAAAATGAATCGCACCGGTAGATTTTTTTCAAGAATCCTGTCGGCGGCCTCGGTCAAAACGGTTATGCCCTTCTGCCAGACCACCCTCCCGTGGTAGGCGATGTAGACCAGTTCCCTCTCGGAATCCTCCTTCAGATATCCGTAGGTCTCTATGTCCTTGATTCCGCCACAATCGACGGCCTTCTCGCAAGCATATTTTTCAAGAAGGAAATCACGGCAGCGATATTTTCCGGCAAGGTCCCCGGTCTCCGGATTGTACCTGTATGGAAGAAGAGATGCCTTTGGGTCGGTCGGAGTGTACCTGGAGATGTCGATTCCGTTGGTTATGCCGATTATCTTGGAACCCCTCTCCTTGAAAACCCTTGAAAGCCCTGCGGTGTCGGTCTGGTCAGAAATAATCTCCTCGGCATACTGGGGTGAGACGGTCGTAAGGCAGGCTGTCTTTTCCGCAAGCAAAAATGGTTCCACACATGCCCCGTTCAAACCGTGGACCAGGATTGAATGTGGAAGTCCCGTGTACCATGCGGCCTCATCAAGAGAATGAAACTCGTGGTGGTAGCCCGGACCAGCGTTGTGGATTGTGACAAGGCATTTTGTTTCGCCATAAACTTTTTTTGCCTTCGGGGACTGCGAGCGTTCAAAATCAATGAAAGTCGGGACCATAGCCGCGGCCGCATCCTGACAGTGAACTATGTCCGGCGGAGAATCGTTTTTTCCTATAAGCCCGTACTCGACAACAGCCTTCTGGAATATTGTGTTCATCAATAGGCTGTCCAGATGACCGTTGCCGTGCCTGTGGGACGGATCCTCGCTCTCCTCCGCCTTTGTGTAAGTGTAGACCGCCCTCTTTGAGCTGAAACATTCGTTTTTGACAAGCACAATCTCCACGCCATTCAACATTCCCCGGGAAAATAAGACCCTGTGCAGACCATTGCATGCGGCGACCATTATTGATTTTTTGCACCTCGCGCAATAGTCCTCCAGACCGGAGATATCGGTGCATCCGTACATGGGGATAAAGACCGTGACCCTGTGCCCCAGAAAAACCAGAGTCTCCGAAAGCGAACATGACACGTTCTTAACGCCACCCGCCTCCGCGACACCGGCATATTCCCTGGTTACCATCCATATATTCATTTTACGCACCAGCCAAATCGGGTCTAAGCTTTTCCGCGCCGTTGATATAGACGGGAACGATTTTTGATTCTGAATCCATGTACGCCGTCACCATGATTCTGACAACACGTGGGAGCATGCCCCTGACAGCTGGCTCCTGCGAACAAAAAAGCGGAACCGCGGATGCGTCAATCCCCAAATCCTTGGCCCTTCTGAAAGCTGTTGCCGGATTGATTTCATCAAGGTCCTGCGTGACGGTGAACTGCACATTCACAATCTCGCCTCCAGAAATGCGGTTGTCCCTGAACAGGGTCCTGCAAAGGTCTCCGACATTATTTATGATTGATTCAACCGTGTTTTCGGCACAGACGGCGCCCCTTATGCTGCGCAATATTTTTTCACCCATCAGAATCTCCTTGACACTTTTTATGCAGCCCCTACTGTGGCCGACGGATAAGCTTGTCCATGACCCCGGCAAGGTTGTCCGATTTTGAGAAGTCGTTGAACTGTGGATACCTCTCCAGAAGTGTCGCAAACTGTCCAAGCTGCTTCATGCTGTTCTCAAGCTGCAGGATTTCAGCCGCCTGTCCCTCAGCCTTTTCCCTTATGACCTCGTTCAGATTCGCAAGATATGTTTGGTAGGTCTCCTTTGCAAGCTCGTACAGCTTTATGTCAGGAACCTTTGCCCCCGCAACCTCCACCGAATCAATGCTGATTCCGTCAAACTCACCAAGACGCGGCGATATGGCCTGTGCAATCTGGGCTGCAGAAAGGGAGAAAGCGTTCAAGAACGAGTCCCTGCTTCCTGTGTTTATGATGTAGGTCGCGACCTGGTTTGACGCAACGATTGATTTTGATTTCAGATACTCCTCCAGACTGTCCTCGCTGTTCTCTATGGCACCGGACTTTACAAGCGCGTGGATTTTTTCGGGAGAAACTGAGAAAACTGTCTTCACCGTAAAGTTGTATGAAAAATCGGGTCTGGGATCCAGAAGGGTCTTGTAGATATCGGCAGACGGAAGGGAGCCGGAAATGTTCTGGACAAAATCATGCTCCTTCAGCTCGTACAGGGAAAGATTCACGTTGGTAGGAAGAAGCCTCTCCCATCTCCAAAGGAACTCTCCGTAGATTACAGGCTCCGGATAGAGTCCGCCGGTCTTTGTGGTCATTATTCCACATTTTCCTGGCTTGACGTAGAATGAAATCCATCCGATAAAAAACACCACGACGGAAAAAACGATGAGAAGTATAAGGTTTGCAAAAAATCTTTTAACTTTCATTAAACATGGCCCCCTCAATGGACTTTCGCAGCGTGTTCCATTATATTATAATTTGAAGGCTTGTAAAAGACCTGGACGGTTGGAAAATATGGGAAAAAAAACTGAGGCGCAAAAAAAGCAGAGAAAAAAACGCACAATGTTTCTCTATACACTTGTATCAAGAACGGTTCTCTTTCTTTCGCTGCTGACTCTGATTGTGTTCATAATCTATGTGGCGGGAAATTTTCAGGAATTTCTTGACAGCACCCAGAGATATTTGCTCAGATTCTGCTCAATCAGCTGCGTTCTGCAGGGCATATTCTGTGTGTTCGGGATTGTGCTGAGCATTGTCATGTTCATAGTCTCGCTGAATCCAAAATACTGGCTCTATTTTTTTATAGACATAGTTCTTCTTGTCCTGGCCGTGGTCGCATTTGTTGTGGCATACGCAATGGCATTCCTTTCCGCAGGGATTTAGGGGGATTATTCACTGTTTCCCTTATTTTTCCCCCGGAGAAAATTTTTCTATCCTGCATCCAAGCGGAAGGAACACGAGAAAGCCTCCGTCCCTTGCTGCGAAAGTCACCGGGAGCGATTTTTCAAGGCTGTTTTTTGATATCCTGTTTGAAAGGCTCGGCATCCCTTTTTTCCGCATAACGTCCGTGCCCCATTCAAGCCCGCTGGTCTCAAGCGTTCCCCTGTCGTAGAAAGACGGAATCCTCGCGGCTGATATTACGTCGTTTTTTCCGATGCCACAAACTGAAAGAAATCCTCCGTCACCAAGGCGCACAATAAGCTGTTTTCCGCATATCCAGAAATCGGCATGCTCATCCGAAGCGAAAGTCTCGTAGATTCCTATGAAATGGTCAGCCCTTCCCCCGTTTCCCCCGACCAGCGTTATTATGTCTTTTGGGGTTTTTCTTTCCTTTGCGCAGAGGAAAAGAGAAAGCTCGGTGTCCGAAAAATCCTTGTCCATGGGGCTTTCCATGATTTTTGCGTGCGGATATTTTTCAAGAAGCCCCCTGTCACTTATGCTGTCCATGTCTCCCATGATGGTTCCGGGAGAAAAATATTCCTTTCCGAAAAATCCTGCGTAGAGTTCCAGGGTGTCAAGACCTGAATCCGCGGCGACAGTGAGCGAAGGACGTCCGGCCCATGAAAAAAAATTCTCCGCGAGTTCTGGTTCAGGGGATTCGCCGCCTGTAAAAATAACGATGTGCATAGCTATTTCCTTCTTTTAGTGATATAATTCCATACCATGAATTCAATTGCAATACCTACAGAACTGAAAAAAGTGAACGAGATTTTCAGACAGAACGGCTTCAAGGCATACCTTGTCGGCGGAGCAGTCAGGGACATTATACGCAAAAAGGACGGGCACGACTGGGATTTGGCAACGGACGCGACACCACAGCAGGTTATGAAGATTTTCCGCAGGGTGATTCCGACCGGAATTGCGCACGGGACGGTCACAATACACATACTCGGAAAGGAGATTGAGACAACAACGTTCCGCACCGAGGGACGCTACACAGACGGAAGGCATCCCGACAAAGTTGAGTACGCCAAGACCATTGAGGAAGATCTTTCAAGGCGCGACCTTACAATAAATGCGATTGCCGCTGATCTGGAGGACGGACATCTGGTTGACCCATTCGGTGGACGTGACGACATAAAAAACAAGATTATCCGAACGGTGGGTTCCCCGCTGGACAGATTCGGTGAGGACGGACTTAGGCCAGTGCGTGCAATAAGATTCGCGGGGCAGCTCGGCTTTTCGATTGACCCGGAGACTTTTTCCGCCCTGCACAATCCGGATGTCCTTAAAAAAACTGCGTCCATATCAATAGAAAGATTCCGCGACGAATGGTGCAAGATGCTTTCACTTGAAAAACCCAGCGTCTGCCTAAAACTTCTGGAGGAGACAGGAATACTTGACATCTTCATTCCTGAGTTTGGTCCATGCAGGGGATGCGAGCAGAAGGACGCGAGGGGCTACCACGACTTTGACGTTGCCGACCACATCTTCTACGCGGTTGACGGTGCGCCGGAAAAAAATCTTGTGGTGAGGCTCTCCGCATTCTACCACGACATTGGGAAACCCGACGCAAAAAAATCCGACGTTTCAAACGGAGTCCCGGTCATACACTTCCACAACCATGAGACCATATCCGCGAGGATTGCACAGGAATCCATGACAAGGCTCAGGTTCCCGAACGACACAATCAAGAGGGTGTGCCACCTTGTCCAGAACCACATGTCCTATTATGAAAAAAACTGGAGCGATGCCGCGGTCAGGAGATTTTTAATCCGCGTGGGACAGGAAAACTTTGACGACTTCATCGACCTGCACATTGCCGACATCTACGGAAAGCACAACGCCCCGCTAGTCGAGGGAAGCCCGGAGTACATGAACATTGTCGAACTTAAAAGGCGCGTGGAAAAATGCATAGAGTCAAAATCTGCATTGACACTGAAAGACCTTGCCGTGAGCGGAAACGATTTGATTGCCGCTGGAATACCGTCCGGGAAACATCTTGGCGCGATACTGAAAGAACTTTTTGACACAGTTACCGAGTCCCCCGACATGAACGACAGGGGAAAACTTATCAATGTTGCCGTCAACATCTGGAGGACACGGTTCTGATTGAAAGCAACTAAAACAAATCGCTGTGGGTACCTGTGCGGACAAGATATAAATCGGTTTCTGTCTGGTAATAAACCAACAACCAGTCGGGCGTAATGTGGCACTCGCGAAATTCCTTCAGTTTGCCTGTCAATTGGTGGTCTTTATTTTTCTCCGGCAAAACTTCTGGAATTTGCAACACTGCCACAACTTTTTGAAGAAGTTCCAAATCATATCCACGCCGTTTTGCGAGTTTATAATCTGATTTGAATTGAGAAGAGCGATGTAATTCAAGCATCAGTCGTCAAGCTCCGCAAAAAAAGCGTCTATATCTTTCGTACCGCGCTGCTTTTCTTCCACTTGAAGCTTGATTTCATTTGCAGCTGAAAGTGTTTTTTGATTCGGCTCATCATCAATTACACGATTAAAGCGTAATTCGCGGGCAAGAATATATAACAGCTCAAGTTTCTGCTCATAGGGCAAAATCTCGACTTCATTTGTCAGAGTTGCAAATGCATCATCACTCATACAATCACCTCTGTACACCCTGATGGGTTCACCTAAATGACCATGTTCATTGCGGAACGGACTTCTTCCAAAGTTTTTACCGCAATTTCCCTTGCCCTTGTCGCTCCGTCGGTCAGGACTTTTTTGATGTAGTCGGGATTTTTCTCAAGCTCCGCCCTTTTTGTGCGCAATGGTCTAAGCTCCTCGTTGAGCGCTTCCGTGAGCGTGGACTTCAACATTCCACCACCGCCGTCACCGATTCTTTCGGCAATGGCTTCAGGGGCCTCCTTTGTGCAGAGCGAAATCAGCATGAGGAGGTTCGCAACCTCGGGCCTGTTCACTGGGTCGTATGTTATGTGACGCTCTTGGTCCGTCTTTGCTTTTTTGATGAGTTTTGCTGTCTCGTCCTCTGTCGCGCTCAGCATGATTGCGTTGCCCCTTGACTTGCTCATCTTCTGGCTTCCGTCAAGACCAAGGATGCTCGGTGTCTTTGAAAGAAGTGCCTGAGGCTCCGGGAAAATCGGCTCCCGTCCGGCACAGAATTTTTCGTTGAACCTGCGGGCGATCGTCCTTGTAAGCTCCAGGTGAGGAAGCTGGTCTTTACCGACCGGGACGACGTTTCCCTTGCAGAAAAGGATGTCGCAGGCCTGGTGGATTGGATATGTGTACATTCCGGCGTTCACGTTCTTGATTCCCGCGCTCTGGATTTCCTCCTTCACGGTCGGGTTCCTTGAAAGCTCCGCATTGCTCACAAGGGTCAAAAACGGAAGCATGAGCTGGTTTGCTTCGGGAATGTAGCTGTGCGGATAAATCAGGACATTTTCTCCCGGCTCAATTCCTGCTGCAAGATAGTCAATCACAAGCTGCTTCGTGTTCTGGCTGATTTCCTGAAAAGCGTCGTGGTCGGTGAGAACCTGGTAGTCCGCAATCAGAATCATCGTGGGGACGCCCATCTTTGAAAGACGCACCCTGTTCTGGAGCGAGCCGAAATAATGCCCGATGTGCAACCTTCCTGTAGGCCTGTCGCCTGTAAGAACCCTGTATTTTTTCGGGTTGACGGTAATATCTTCTTCGATTTTCTTGCTGCGCTCAACTGCCGCCGCAAAAGTCTTGTTTGAATCGTAGTCTAAATCTGCCATAATTGTACAGTATAGCACAAATTATTTGTCATAGGCAAGGGAATTTTGTCGCTCAACATAACAGGTGTTATGTTAATCCACCTACACCCGGTACACGCTTTCCGTAATAAGCGAAATCTTTAGCTCGCGGGAGAATTCAAGGAGCTTTTCCTGAATCTGTGTGTTGCGGCACTTGAAAGTTGCGCTGTCGTAATCGGCGGACTGCTTGAAATAGTTGCCCTCGGTGGAATATCCGTCCATTCCTGCTACATAAATTTGTCCGGGGGATACGGTTCTGAGAAAATTCAGGAACATGAGACCGGAATTGTCTATCAAATCAGGTTCCGAGAGCGCGTAGGATGAAAAATTGAGCATATAGTCCCATCCGCCAAGATTTTTCATGTTGGATGTTACAATCCTTTTAGCGTTGCCGGG
>DGGQ01000134.1 GCA_002392275.1 Treponema sp. UBA3870 | reverse complement strand
CAACGCTTTTTAATCTTTTAATCGGCTTGGATGGATACACAATCTGCTCGGGTGTAATCAGCCATGAACTCAACGGTCCGGAAATTATTTCAAAACCTCTGGACAGTGACGAGCGCATGACTGTCGGTGTGTTGACAAGAAAAGGTGTGACACTTTCCCGCTATGCGAATGCGTACATAGATTCAATCAAGCGTCACATCTAGGTATTATGGTCAAACTATTTTGATGTGTCAAAAATGCTTTGGAGCGCACGGAGTTTTTCGCATGTCTCCTCCCATTCCCTGTCGGCGTTTGAGTCGTAGACAATTCCTCCGCCCGCCTGCAAAGACCAGACCTTGTCCTGCTTGAGGGCACATCGGATTGCGATGCAGAAATCAAGGTCCCCGTTGGACTGGATGTAGCCCACGGCTCCCGCATAAAATCTTCGCATTGTTTTTTCAATCCGGCTCAGAATCTGTATCGCGTTGATTTTTGGCGCACCGCTGACAGTTCCCGCTGGAAATGCCGCACGCAGAACCTGGATGGGTTTGAATCCTTCCGCAACTTTTCCCTGCACGTCGCTTACAATGTGCATGACATGGCTGAACATTTCGACATCCATAAATCGAGAAACATCTACGCTTCCATTTTTGCAAACTCGTCCCAAATCATTGCGAGCCAAATCGACAAGCATCAGATGCTCGGCCCTTTCCTTTGCGTCATTCAGGAGTTCGTTTTTAAGAATCTCGTCTTCGCAAGAATTTTTTCCACGCCGCCTTGTTCCCGCAATTGGACGTATTGATGCGACGCCATCGCGGACACGGACCAGACTTTCTGGAGAAGAGCCAATCAGCTGCCGCTCGCCAAAGTCAATGTAAAAAAGATATGGACTCGGATTTACTGCGCGGAGCCTTCTATAAATTTCAAGAGCGGAATTGTCGCACTCAATCTGGAGACGACGGCTTGGAACCGCCTGCAAAAGATTCCCCGCCACAATTTCTTTTTTTATTGCCTCAACTTTTTCCTTGTACTCACGCTCGCTCTGCTCAAGGTTTGTGATTATCCGTGCGGGCTTCGGGTCTTCGGGCGCGGAGAGATACGAGAAGTCCAAATCGTTCAGACGTTTTTTCAAATCTGCAACAGCCTTGTCCAAATCAATCTGGTGCTCGTTGTAGTTCAACGCGAACACGTGGAGCTTTTCGGTGAAATGGTCGAACACAACATAGATGTGTCCCGCAATGAATTCGCTTTCCGGAATGTGTAGCTCGTCCGTCTGGGGCGCGATATTTATTGTGTCGCATCTTGCCGAAAACTCGTAGCTCAGGTATCCAAGTCCGCTGGTGGGAACCGGAATGTTGTTCGAACTTTCGTTTCCATTTTCATCATGCACAACGCTCATGTCGTTCTGCTGGGCCACGTAGAGAAGTGCGTCCAGAATGTCGGGAGTGTGGAGGACCCTGCTTCCCGGGGCAACCGTTTCGCCCGTCGTGTTTTTTTCTTTGTATGGAAGTCTGCGTCCATCAATCAAAAAGGCCACGCCCTCTTCGTCCTGAACAATGTGGAAAGCCGGCTCCACCATGAGTATTGAATACCGCTGCCTTCCCTGTGCGAAACTCGCGCTCTCAAGAATTGCCGACGCGCCAATTTTTTTTGCCAATGAAAACGGTGTGTACCTGTCGCATGGAAGTGAAAAATATATTGAATCCGTCCGTACCATAATCCGCTCCTTAAAATTGTGTTACTACTGATAGAAACAATATATCATAATGCTGTGTTACTGTCAATAGAAACATGAAAAAAGTTTCATCTAAAATCCTCTTTACCCACCCATCTTTCTTCTATAATATATTCCGCATGGGAATACAGGATTTTATTGAGAGCAAAAACATCCGTCTCGACCAGCAGCTCAGGTTCACCGCCGAGATTGACAAGATGACTTCCATCCTCCGGCGCACGGTGCTGATTGACGGGTCACGACGTGAAAACGATGCCGAACATTCATGGCACATTGCCGTGATGGCTTTGATTTTTTCGGAATACGCAAGGGAGATTGTGGACATTGGGCGGGCGGTAAAGATGTGCGTTGTCCACGACCTTGTTGAAATCTACGCGGGCGACACATTTGCCTACGACGCGGACGCAAATCTTGACAAGGCTGAACGTGAGTCAAAGGCGGCTGACAGACTTTTTTCGCAACTTCCACCGGACCAGGGTTTGGAAATCCGTGCGCTTTGGGAAGAGTTCGATGCCATGAAAACTCCCGACTCAAAATATGCAGCGTGCATGGACAGAATTCAGCCCTTCCTCCACAACACTTTGACCGACGGACACACATGGGTTGAAGGTGGAACAAATCGTGCCGCAGTCGAAAAGCGTGTGGAAATCATCAGGGACTTCATGCCGGAAGTCTACGCATGGGTTGAAAAAAACATTGAGGCCGCAGTTGAAAAGGGCTGGCTAAGTTCCAGCTAAAATTTTATTACCTTGGGCGCGTCGGTGAAACTTGAAAATGTCGCGGTCGCATTTTTAAAATAAAGGACCTCGGTGTTTTCATCCTCTGCGGAGTACATCGACTTCAGTTCCGGGTAATGCTCAAGCATGTCCTTTTTTGGTTCAAGCCTGTCGTCACGCACAAGCTCTCCCGAAAGCCTGAGCCACTGTTTTCCGTTGAAGCAGCAAAGTTCCACGCGCGGATTTTTTTGAATCTGCTTTGAAACTTCCTTCGACTTTCCGGTCTGTATGTAAAGCCTGTCCTCAAAAATATTGATTGTCCCGAAAGGTCTGTTGCGTGGCTGCCCATCCTCCACCGTCGCAAGATAGTAGGTCCCGCACTCCTTTATAAAATCAAAAACCTCTTTCATTTTTTCCTCCATTTATAGAAACCATTAAAACTTTCGTTCTTGATGGTAGCTTTGACATTATGTTACATGCTTTAATAAAAATTGACAAGATTTTATCTTTGAATTTATTCTTGATTTTTATTGGGGGCGTTCCCCTCACTACATTCGGGTCAGGCTTTCCGGGGTTTCATTGCTGCGCAACAACCGCCACCGGCGCTTGCCCCTACAATCCTTAACGCAAAAAAACTTTTTTTTGAACAGGTCGGAATGTGTTCCTGTGCGTGAAAGTTCAAGTATTAGGGAAATGCTGATTAATATGGGAAGAATTAATCCACGTTATACCGTTCATTTTAAATCCTTTTTCATTTCTTTCCAATCACTTTTGCAATTTTTACAACTCCACCGAAAATGGAGAGCACGCTTCCGGCTAGAATTGTTAAATACAAATCTGGGACATAGGATTTTACAACCCAGAGCGGTGTCCCGAAAAATATTTGTGTGCAGAACAAAATCAGGAGAGGCCAAACCATGTAACCCAGAAGCGCTGGAATAATTTTTTTCACTCCTCCCTTGCCATAATTTTTTCTGTTTCCACGGAATGCTTTTATCAAAAGGAAAACGGAAAACATAATCACGAGCAGATATGCAAGGTCCAGCGCGGTGTGGATTAAAACATATTTCGAGTGCCCGACTTTTTTGGGTTCCCCGCCTTTCAAAATCGAGAGGCTGTCCCAGAATGCGTTGTCCATCAGTTTGTTCATGCCGAACTCATCGTTTCCGTTCAACATAAAACAGACCGCCAAATTTTTTTCCGGCAGGATGAACATGTAGGAGATATAGTTTTCAACCTGCCCGCCGTGGAAAACTATTTTCATTCCATCGTGCTCCATGTAGTTCCATCCGCGTCCATAGAAGGCGTTGTCGGAGCCAATCGGAACATTTTCATACCACATCGAGTCTATTGTTTCCTTTTTTACAATCCGATTTCCCTGTTCCGTAATACCTCCGTTCAGATACATCCGGAGATATTTTGCGTGCTCGCTCGGTGTTAGGCTCATAAATCCAGCTGGCTCATGGAACCATGATTTTTCGTCAGGATAGTCAGCATCGCCGGTCACAAAAAATCCAAAAAAATTTCTGTTCCCAAGAAGAAGGTTTTTGGCGCCCTTCATTTTTTCCGCACTGGCCTGTGACTTTGACATTCCTATTGGAGTGAAAATATTCTCCTGGACATATTCTGCAAAACTTTTTCCGGAAACTTTTTCAATGATTTTTCCGAGCAAATCATAGTTCACGTTCGCGTACTCGTATTTTCCGTATGAGTCTGTTATTTTTGCGTCGCACAGTTTTGCGTGGGTGTCAAATCCGCTTGTGTGGTTCAGGAGCGAAAGGACGCTGACCTTTTTTGGAAAACTGTATTCTGGGAGGTAAACGGAAATGTCGTCATCAAGATTTATAAGTCCCATTTCAACAAGACGCATCACGCTGAGGGCTGTATAGGATTTGCTTATCGAACCGACAAAAAAATTTTGGTCCATGCTCCTGCACTGTCCAAATGTTTTTGAGAAAATGGTTTTCTCGGAATCCGTTATAAAAAATGCCATGCCGGGAATATGGTATGCCTGTGCTATTTCGCTCAGGTAATTTTCAAAACCTTCAATCTGCCTGTCAGAAATTTGTGGCGCACAATCGGCAAAACCGAATGTGATTAGTGAAATCAAAAAAAGCAAAATGAAATTCTTTTTCAATTCATCTATCTCCTTTAAGGGATGCTATATTTTTATTATAAAATATTCAAGATTGGGCCATTAAGGTTAATACTGGGCAATCGACATTCGTATTATTCATTGTTTCCTCGGAAAACAATTTTCTGGCTCCGTAAATGCTCCTCATTTTGATAGAAAAAAAATCCAGTGTATGTTATAATTTTTTTTGGAGGAAAGAAATGAACGAAGTCATAAGAGCGATAAAAGAAAGAAGAAGTGTCAGAAAATACAAGGATGCTCTTCCACCAAAATCGGACATCGAGCAGATTGTTGAGGCTGGACTTTTTGCCGCAAACGGAATGGGAAAGCAGGAGACCGCTATTGTTGCCGTGACAAACAAAAGTCTGCGCGACAGAATCAGCGAGATGAATAGAAAGATTGGCGGCTGGGACGAGGGCTTTGACCCCTTCTATGGTGCGCCGGTGATTTTGCTTGTGCTTGCAAAAAAGGACTGGAGGAACCGTGTGTATGACGGAAGCCTTGTTCTTGGAAACATGATGCTAGCCGCACATTCGCTTGGACTTGGAAGCATCTGGATTCACCGTGCGAAGGAGGAGCTGGAGACTGACGAGGGAAAAAAGATTCTTTCGGAACTTGGCATTGCGGACGAGTGGGAGGGCATTGGCCACTGCGCTGTCGGATATGTTGATGGAGATTTGCCTGTCGCTGCCCCGCGCAAAGACGGACGTGTGTTCTGGGCGGAGTAGTTTTCATGTATGTTGAGATTAGGGACGCGCTTGAATCGGACGCGGAGGTTTTGCTTGAAATCTACTCGCACTACATCAGAAACACTGCCGTGACATTTGAGATTGACGTTCCAAGTGTCGCTGAATTTTCCGAGCGGATTTCCAGAACGAAAAAAAAGTTTCCATATATATGTGCTGTCCGTGATGGCAAGATTTTGGGCTACGCCTATGCCAGTTCATTTATCGAGAGAAGCGCCTGTAGATTTTCGGTGGAGCTTTCCATATATGTGAATCCAGATGAGCGTGGCTGCGGTGTCGGTAGATTGCTCTATGGAACATTGGAGAAGCGGCTGGAGGAAATCGGGATTAAAAATATGTATGCGTACATAGCGGTTCCGACTGAAGCGGAGGACGAGTATCTTTCGTTCGACAGCAAAAAATTCCATGAGCACATGGGATTTGTGACAGCTGGAAAATTTACGGACTGCGCGAACAAGTTTGGCCGCTGGTACAGTCTGGTCTGCATGGAAAAAATGCTCGGAACCAAGGACAAGGAATATTAACGGACATATTGACAATATCCGTTTGTTTTACAATAATATAGGCATCTAAGGCAGAGACGCTGTAGAAATTTCTACGGCGTCTTTTTTTGTTTTAAAATTTGAGAGGCACGGTATGGCAAAGCCAACAGGATTTTTGGATTACGGAAGGATGGACAACGGCAGCGTTCCACCGATGGAGCGGATTTTGAACTTCAGGGAATTCCATCCCAAGCTGGACGAAAAGGCAAGAAGGGAGCAGGCCGCAAGATGTATGAACTGTGGCGTTCCAATGTGCCAGAGCGCAATAAGGCTGGGCGAAATGGTGACAGGATGTCCCCTGCACAATTATATTCCCGAATGGAACGATGCGCTTTTCAACGGACAGTTCGACATGGCGGCGTGGCGGCTTTTGAAGACATCCAATTTTCCGGAGTTCACAGGTCGTGTCTGTCCGGC
The DNA here is from genome assembly GCA_002392275.1 of Treponema sp. UBA3870. Lineage (GTDB taxonomy): Bacteria > Spirochaetota > Spirochaetia > Treponematales > Treponemataceae > Treponema_D. The sequence continues at coordinate 3,135 of DGGQ01000134.1, read as the reverse complement.
ATTGTGCGAGAAGGCGTGCAACTGTGGAAGCCCTGTTGTTGGAAAGGATGCCGTGACTGTGCATGACAACGAGCTTTTTATTATCGAGAAGGCTTTTGAGACTGGCTACATGAGACCGCAGATTCCAGAATGGAGGAGTGGAAAAAAAGTTGCCGTGATTGGAGCGGGACCAAGTGGACTTGCGGTTGCGGACAGTCTTAACAGGCGCGGACATTCTGTGACGGTTTTTGAACGAGAGGACAGGGCCGGTGGACTTTTGATGTACGGAATCCCGAACATGAAGCTTGACAAAAAAATTGTTGAGCGCCGCATTTCTCTGATGAAGGCCGAGGGTGTTGATTTTGTTTTCAACGCGGATGTTGGACATGAGTTTTTCGCCGGACGCATTCTGGAAGGGTATGACGCTGTTGCCCTGTGCTGTGGAGCAAAAAAGGCGAGACCGCTTTCGGCTGCGGGAATGGAAAAAATCTCCAAAGAAAAAAAAGGTGCGGACGGTGGAGTAATGTTCGCCGTTGATTTTTTGACGGCAGTTACAAAGTGTGTGGTACAGACAAACTGTGCGCTTGAAAAAATTGGAACGCAAAGCACGAACGAGCAGATTGCCGCAACCCTTTTTGAAAAATACGGAATAGAGGTGCGGGGAAAGAATGTCGTGATTGTTGGTGGCGGCGACACAGGAAACGACTGTACCGGTTCGGTAATCCGTCTTGGATGCAAATCCGTTGCGCAGATTGAGATGATGCCATGCCCACCGACCGAGCGCACGAAAAACAATCCATGGCCGCAGTGGCCAAGAGTCCTGAAGACCGACTACGGTGCGGAGGAGTCCATTGCAAAATTTGGACACGACCCAAGAATTTACGAAACAACAATCAAGGAAGTGTATTCGGAAAACGGAAAGGTGTGCGGAGCGAAAACTGTTCAGGTCGCTTTTGAGATGGTTGACGGGCAAAGAAAGCTGGTTGAAAAATCTGGAACCGAAAAAAATATTCCGTGCGATTTGGTCCTGATTGCGGCTGGATTTACTGGATGCGAGGAGTACACCGCCGATGCTTTTGGAACAAAACTTGGCCCACGAGGAACCGTTGCCTCTTTTGGTGATGCTACGCCTGAACTTGCAAGTCCGAACGGATACAGGACTTCCGTTGAAAAAGTTTTTACCGCCGGGGACATGCACCGTGGACAGTCCCTTGTTGTTTGGGCGATCGCCGAGGGACGAGAGTGTGCGTCTGCGATTGATTCCTATCTTACGGGACAAAAAAATTCTTAGTGCGGATTTTGCGAGGCGGATATGGGTTTTCATGACGAGTGCGGCGTAATAGGGATTTATGGTGTGGCTAATTCTGCGAGGCTTGCGTATTTTGGTCTTGCGGCTTTGCAGCACAGGGGACAGGAGAGCGCGGGAATTGCGGTCAGCGATGGAAATAAAATAAATCTGCGGAAGGACTTGGGACTTGTCAGCGAGGTTTTTGATTCGTCCCATTTTGAAAATCTGCGCGGCTTCATTTCGATTGGCCATGTCCGCTATGCGACAGCCGGTGGACGCACTATTGAAAATGCCCAGCCTTTTTTGAACACGTTCAAGTTTGGAACAATCGCTCTGGCTCACAATGGTCAGCTTGTGAACCACGGTGAGATTAGGGCGCGGCTTGAGGATTTGGGAAGCACTTTCTCATCGACAAGCGACTCCGAGGTGATTCTGAAACTGATTGCAAGAAAAATTGTTGAGGGAAAGAAAAATGACACGGAGTCACTTTGCCCGGATGGACTGGAGAAGGCTGTCGTGGATGCTGTTTGCGAAATAAAGGGATCGTTCTCGCTCTGCATTATGACGGAGGACTGCCTGATTGGTGTAAGGGATCCGAACGGAATAAGACCTCTATGCCTTGGAAGGATTGTGCCAAAGGAAAACTGTCCGGGGGTCTTAGGGGAAACTCCCCTAGGCGAAGGGGGTGCGGTGAAGGACGCGTGCGGACTGAACCCAGGGGGAAGGCTTTCCCCCACCTATATTATTGCAAGCGAATCATGTGCGATTGATGCGGTGAACGGTGAGTTTGTGCGGGACATTGAGCCGGGTGAAATTGTTGTGATAAAAAATGGACAGATAAGAACATACAGAGGAGAGAAAAAAAATAAGGCTACATGTGTTTTTGAGTATGTCTATTTTGCAAGACCCGATTCAGTGATTGACGGAATTGCGGTGCAGGACGCTAGATACAAAATGGGGGAGGTGCTGGCGAGGGAATCTTCGGTGGACGCAGACGTTGTTGTAGGGGTACCTGATAGCGGTATTGGTGCGGCTCTTGGTTATTCGAGGGCGACGGGTATTCCCTATGTGACCGGGATTGTGAAAAACAAATATATCGGACGGACTTTCATTGCTCCGACACAGGCAGAACGTGAGAGCATGGTCTTTGTGAAACTGAATGCCCTGAAAACTGATTTGGACGGAAAGCGTGTTGTCGTGATAGACGATTCGATTGTGCGTGGGACCACCAGCAGAAGGCTTGTTCAGATTTTGCGTAGGGCTGGTGCGAGGGAGGTGCATTTCCGTGTGAGTTCCCCTCCTGTAAAATTTCCGTGCCATCTCGGAATTGACACTCCGAGCAAGAGCGAGTTGATTTCGAGTACGCATGAGCTTGAGGAAATCAGGAAGGAGATTGGTGCGGACTCTCTTGCGTTTATTTCAATCGGGGGAATGATGTCCGCGCTGAAGATGTGCAGGTCCGGGTTGGATGGATTTTGCGGCGGATGTTTTTGCGGGGACTATCCTGTTTAGCTGGATTTGGAAATAGTTTTCCGCACCACTAGCATAAAAATTTTTTTTTTGATATAATATTTTTTCAATATGAAAACTGAACGGATTAAAGGCATTTTGATTCTCTCTGTTATTTGTTCGGGGGTTCATTTTTTATTTTGAATTTCAACGGCGGATTCTTTTTTAAGGATTCGCCATTTTTTTTATACAGGATTTTGTGCAGGGTTTTAAGAAGGAGTTAAATATATGAAGAGAACGGACATTCGGTGTGCGGGCGCACATTCCCGGGTTCCTGAGGAGCTTGGAAAAATATTTATGCAAGGAGACGTGAATGAAACGTACAGATATAAATAAGGTTTTGATTATTGGTTCGGGGC
>DGGQ01000144.1 GCA_002392275.1 Treponema sp. UBA3870 | reverse complement strand
ATGGAAATCGGACCCGCCGGTGACAACAAGCCCCATCTTTTTTCCTAGCTCCACAAGCCTCTCCGCCTCCGAAACCCTTACAGCCGGATGCCATGCCTCAAGTCCCATAACGCCGCTGTCCTTGATTCCTTCCATAGTCTCCTCAATCTTACCCCAGGACACATATATGGAAAGAGGATGCGCCTGAACCGGAACCCCGCCGGAAGATTTTATGGCCTCCACGGCATCGTACAGGTCAGCCCCATCCCTACCGACATAGCATGGGCGACCGACGGCAAAAAATCTGTCAAAAGCGGCCTGCCTGTTCTGGACATAGCCCTTTTCAACCATGAGCTGTGCAAAATGTGGGCGGCCAATGTTCTCCGACCCAAATTTTTCAAGCATCTCGTCGTAGGACAGGTGGATTCCAAAATCCGCAAGTTTTTCTATCATCTTTTTGTTGCGGAAGACCCTCTCCCGCCTGATTTTCTCAATCACCCTGCCAAGCTCCCTGGAAGTATGCGTAAGTCCAAGCCCCAGAAGATGGAATTCCCCAACCGGCCAAGTGATTGTCACCTCTATTCCGGGAACGAACACAATGCCCTGCCTCTTTGCCTCCTCCTGGGCCTCCAGAAGCCCCGAAGTGCTGTCATGGTCGGTCAGAGCAAGGACCCCAATCCCCTTGGATGCCGCCAGTTTTACCAAATCGGAAGGCGAATAAATCCCGTCCGACGCTGTAGAATGTGTATGCAAGTCAATCATAGCGATTTATGATAGCATATTTATTCAACTTATGATATAATTATGTCGATAAGCAAAAGAGATACTTGGGTAGCCACGATAAAAACGTGCGTATTGGTCGGGTATTCTATGCAAAATTGTAAGTAAAATTCAAAATCAGTTCCATGGTTTGGATTAGGAGACGTCTTATGCCAAAGGTTTTGTCTTACACCAAGGGTTCCATTATCTTTTTTGAAGGGGACAAGGACGAACGTATTTATATTCTGCAAACAGGAACCGTAGTTCTTACGCAGACCGATTTGGAGACAGGAGCGCACACAAACGAAATTGTGAATCCTGGAGAATTTTTCGGTGTAAAGAGCGCGCTGGCACACAAGCCAAAAATGGAGACCGCGACCGTTGTTACCGATGTCCAGGTCATACAGCTCTCGGTTGTCGAATTCGAGCAGATTATTGGAAAGAATCAGGACATGATTCTGAAAATGCTCCGGGTGTTCAGCAAGGACCTCAGGCAGATTCACAAGAAGACCGAAAACGTCCTGAAAAACGACACAGCCGCCCTTCCACCGGAAGTTGGAATGAATCTTGTCGCGCAGTGTTTCTTCGACGAGCAGAAATACTACTCATGCTTTTCAACCTGCAACAAATTCCTAGAAAGATTCCCGAACGCAACAAACGCGAAGGCAATGAAAAAACTTCTTGACCAGTCGTCGCTTCTTCACCAAAGACAGGGAGCAAAATCCCAATCTGCGGCGCAGGCACTTAGCTCAGGCGGTGCGGAGGGTGCCCTAAAGCAGTTCGAGCTTCCAATGTTCGAGCGTTTCTCAAAGACCTATCCAGACGGCGAGGTTATAATCAGCGAATTTGAGCCGGGCGACTGCTTCTACCTGATTCAGTCCGGACATGTCCAGCTTGAGAAATGCATCAAAGGCTCCATGAAGAACCTTGACATACTCCATCCCGGAGAATTCTTTGGCGAGATGGCAATACTCGACAACTCCCCAAGAAGCGCGACATGTATCGCAAGGGGACCGGTCAAGTGTCTTGAGTTCAACAAGGAAAACTTCAAGGTGCTGATTACCGGAAACCCACAGATTGCCCTGATTCTTCTGAAGCTGTTCTGCAAAAGAATATACTCCCAGAGACGCAGATTCGGAATCCTGTGCATAGAGGACCTGCACGCACGACTTGCCGACGTGTTCCTTATGTACGACGACATACAGATGATGGAGGAGAAGATTGCCCCGACCGGACAAAGAAGAAGATTCCCCCTGACAATCAACGATGTCGCCCACTGGGCTGGAATTGGAATCGACGAGGCAAAGGACGAGCTTAGCAAATACAGCGCAAAAAAGAGAATTGAAATGTACGACGACTACATGATTGTGCAGAACATCCAGGAGATGAAGCGCACTGTGGACGCATATTTTTCAACCCACAACAAGACAAGCGGAATCAGAAAATAGAGTCTAAAAATCAATCTGGCTATCTTCCGGAAATTTTTTGGAAGATAGTCTTGACTATTTTCAGCCGATTTATAAAATATATAAGGTCTTAAATGCCAACTTAGCTCATCCGGTAGAGCAGCTCCCTCGTAAAGAGCAGGTGATCCGTTCAAGTCGGATAGTTGGCTTGTCCCGTGTCAGATGGCGCGGGATTTTTTTTGCCAAGCAATTTTCATGCGGATTCATGGAAGCGATAAGAATCCACTCCGCACCACCCTGTATGAAATCTCCATGCTCTGCTCGTTGACCGTATACAAAAGCCAGTTCGCCTCCTTGTAGAGACTTGGAGCGTTGACCTCCTTGTAGTGGGGAAAGTCTTTTTCACCGTACACATGCGTGTGTCCCTCGACCACCTGCACGACATTGTTTTTATGAAACAAATCCATCAGAAGGTCCCCCTCGGTGGATTCCTGTAGTCCGCAGAAACCAAGATTTACGTCCGAGTAGACCGGATAATGCGTGAACACAAATTTTGGAAGACCGTCCGCCTCCATCGCAGACCTTAGAAGCTCCATCTGCTTTTTTCCAAGGGAGCCCGAAGCGGTGTCAAGAAAATAGTAAGAGATTTTCCCGGTGGAGAACCTGTAGAACGACGTGTGCGGATACATTTTTTCTTTCCATGCGTTCCATCCGCTGTTGTAGAGGTCGTGGTTTCCAAGAACATTGTACACATTTTTCACGCCAAAATCCTTCAGCCGCCGCTCAAGCTCCAAATAGGTATCCATCTCATCAGCACGTCCATGGTCCGCCGAGTCTCCAAGGGTGACGCAAAAATCTGGAATGTCCACGCGCAGACCAAGCCAGTGCAGCAGACGGTCAACATTCTCCCTGCTCTGCTCGCTTTTTCCACAATGGATGTCGCTTACGACAAGAAATGAATATGTTTTTCCGGCAATGGACGAGACAAGGTTTTCTGTTTCGGAATCGTCAATGTCAACAAGATTCTGGACGCGCTCATATACACCGTTTGGCCGGTAGAACCCCTCCCAGATTCCATATTCGCATCCCGGAAAGAGGACCGCAGAGAAAATCAGAAAAACAAAAACCACGGGCCTAATCCACCGCGGACTATTTCTTACGTTCTTCATTCTTAAATATGTACCTCACCCATCCGTTAAACTCGGCATCATAAAAGTGCGCGGACAAAATGAACGGATCTATGAATCTTGCCACAGCCCCAAGTCCGAACTGCCAGTTCTTAAATCTGTAGCCCACATCAAGCGACACACTTGGAGTTCCAACAACCATGACCCTGAACATCTCGTAGGTTGCGACAATTAGATTTATGTCAAAGTTTCCCGGCAGACTGAACGAAAAAGCAAGCCCAGCTCCAAGCGAATTGTTCAATAGAAACGGCTGCGAGTCCGCAATCGAATAGACGGTCCTCAGTTTGCAGAGATAGTTCACAAAGACCTTCATGGAAAAGACACCGCCCGTCCTGTACTGGAAATAGATTCCAGGAAGAAAATTGTTGTTCAGCCCAATGTTCCCGAACAGGTTGATATTGTACATCATCCCGACACCTGCCCTCACATGAGTAAAACACAGCGGCCAAAAAATCATGTCGGTCGAAAAATCAAAAGAAAGATACGAAGCCTTCGCGCCAATGTCCAGAGACCATCTTCCCGCGTCCATGGAAAACCAGGCCTGTCCGAAAGCCCTGTACGGCTCAAAACCTGTCCCCGTGTTGAAACCAAGTCCCAGCCTTGCGCTTGATGAACGGACATACAGACTCTCACTTTTTTTCTCCGCATCAGTCCCCTGAGTTTCAGGCTCTATCTTTATTGGATAAAAAATTCCCTCTCCGGATTCATTGTCCCCGTTGCCGCTTTCAAGAGAAAAAATATTTATTTGGACCAGAATGAAAAACGCCGCCAGCAGAAAAAACTTCTTTTCCATACTCATAAAACTATATAGGCTAAATCAATAATTTTCAACCAAGAAAAATGCCGGCAGCCCGCTCAGGTCGCTCACTCCAGCTCCACGTTTTTTCCATCACCCCCTTCATCGACGCAGCGTTTGTCTATGGCCTGCTCGTCAAGCAGACCGTTTGAAAGGAAGCTGAAAAAAGCGTCCCTCGTCAAAATCAGGTGGTCCAGAAAGCTGATTCCCATAATGGTTGCCGCGCGCATAAGACGTTTGGTCGTCTCCAGATCAGCCAGCGAAGGAAGGCACGGCCCGAATGGATGGTTGTGGCAGCAGATGATTCCGGACGCATGGTCCTTGACTGGGTCCGAAAGCACTTCGCGCGGATGAACAAGTGTCCTTCCCGCAGTCCCGATTGAAACAACCCTTATGTTCAGAATCTCGTGCGCGCCGTTCATTGACACACACAGAAAACGTTCGGTCGCCTCAAGCGCAATGTGCTTCAGGTAAGGTACTATGTCTGTAGGGGTCTTTATCACAGACTTGAGACACCCGAACCGCCTTCTTCCAAGCTCCAGCGCAGCCCCAAGCGAAAGTGCCTTGGCCTCACCAACCCCGCTTATCGACTTCAGCCGCTCCACAATGTCCACAAGGGGAGACGCGTTTATGACCTTCAGAGTCTCGTGCGCCATTTTTTCAACAGGCATGGACTGTGTTCCCTTGCTCAAAATCAGCATCAAAAGTTCCTCGTCGCTGGGATACGAAAGACCGTTCACCAGTGTCAGCTCCCGGATGTCGGGCTTCACCTTTGACGGAATACAAAAATTTACTTCGCTCACATATTATTATATTCCATGAAAATCACCGTTGTAAAAAAATTTGAGCAAAAAGTAACAAAAAAAACCGGTCCCCATTAGAGAACCGGTCTTCAAAAATTGGCTTACCCGATTAGCAGACTATTTTGCAAGAATCAGGTAGGACTTTGGATCGAGCTTGAGCGTTGACTCCTCGACAGGTTTTGAGCCAGCCTTCAGAATCTGGATTTCCGTTCCCTTTGCCTTTGAGGCCGCAAGATGAATCACGTCCGCGAAGTATGGGAGGAGAGCCTTTGGAGCCTGCTCTGACAGTTTTTCGCCGTCAACTGTTGATGACATCCACACCTTGGCCTTGGTGGCCTTGGCATAGCTTGCAACAGCCTGGATGTCGCTTTCCTTGAGCTTTCCAAAATCCGCACCGTCAATCACAACTCCGGCAACGGCAATTCCACCGGCCTTGAGCGCGTTGAGAGTGTTGATAACTTTTTCAAGGCTAACATTGTCCTGGTTGAAGTTAAGGATTGTGCGGTTTCTGAGGACCTGCTCCTTAACATCATCGGACATTGTTTTGTTCTTGGAGATTTCACCAAGAATTGTGTCGTACCATGTTATCACGTTCGCCGACACCTGATCGAATGAAACATGCACAAGCTGCTTTCCGTTCAGCAGAGTGTCCATTCCAAACTGAACCAGAACTGCCGTCTTTCCGACACCCTTCTTGGCCGTCACCAGTCCAAGCTCTCCAGCCTTAAGACCACCGTTAGCAACGGCATCAAAGGCACGGACGGGACTGCGTTCAAAAAGTTCCTGCTTTGCCATCTGCCATCCTCCTTATTTCTGCTCAGCCTTTCTCTTTTCTTTGTATTTAGCAATCAGTTCCTCGGCAACAGCGTTAGGCACCTTTCCGTACTTCTCAAACTCCATGGTGAATTCCGCCTTTCCCTGTGTTGAGGAGCGGAGGATTGTTGAGAATCCGAACATCTCGGAAAGCGGAACCTCGGCGTTGACTGTGGATGTATTGTTCTCATCTGTTGAATCAACAATAACACCACGGCGCTGGTTGATAAG
>DGGQ01000184.1 GCA_002392275.1 Treponema sp. UBA3870 | reverse complement strand
TCGAAAGCATGAACATAAAGCCCCGCGTCATGATTGAAGAAATCGAGAAGGCTCTTGATTCATACCCAAGTGTCAGGGGCGGCGGTGCCCAGACAAATTTTTCACAGGACGCACAGAAGGTCATTGCCAAGGCCGAAAAAGAGATGGACTCGTTTGGCGACTTGTATCTTTCCACGGAACATGTTTTTCTTGCCATGACTGAAAGCGATGGAAAAGTGGGGGAGATTCTAAAAAAACTTGGGGTGACAAGGGACGCGACTCTGGAATCCCTGCGGGCAATCAGGGGGGACAGCCGTGTTGATTCAAACGACCCGGAAAGCAAAATGCGTTCTCTCGAAAAGTATTGTGTTGATTTGACCGCACGTGCAAGGCAGGACAAGATTGACCCGGTTATTGGACGCGACGAGGAAATTCGCCGGGTGATGCAGGTCCTGAGCCGCCGAACAAAAAACAATCCCGTGCTGATTGGAGAGCCAGGTGTCGGAAAGACCGCGATAGTCGAGGGGCTTGCCAGAAGAATTGTGTCCAGCGATGTGCCCGACAGTCTGAAAAACAAGAGGCTCCTTTCTCTTGACATGGGACTTCTTCTTGCGGGTGCCAAATATCAGGGTGAGTTTGAGGAACGGCTAAAAAATGTAATCGGCGAGGTCGTGAAGTCCGAGGGAAGGATAATTCTTTTCATCGACGAGATTCACACAATAATGAGCGCGGGAAAAAGCGAGTCTGGAATCAACGCTGCTAATCTTTTGAAACCGGCTTTGGCGAGGGGCGAGCTGCGTGTGATTGGCGCGACAACATTGAGCGAGTACCGCAAATATATTGAGGAGGATGCGGCGCTGGAGCGAAGGTTCCAGCAGGTCCTGTGCGTTGAGCCGACCGTCGAGGACACCATAGCGATTCTCCGAGGTCTGAGGGACAAGTATGAAATCCACCATGGAGTGAAAATCAACGATGAGGCGCTTGTTGCTGCTGCGACATTGAGCGACCGTTACATTACAAGCAGATTTCTCCCGGACAAGGCTATTGATCTTGTTGACGAGGCGGCAAGCCACATCAAGATGGAGATTGAAAGCCAGCCTGTTGAACTGGACAAACTTGAGCGAAAGATTTTGCAGCTCGCCATTGAAAAGCAGTCCCTTGCTAAAGAGGATGACGAGGCCAGCCGCGAGAGGCTTGAAAAACTTGAAAAAGATTTGGCCGAGGTAAGCTCCAGACGTGACGTAATGAAGCTCCAGTGGGAAAACGAAAAATCCGCCATAGAGGGTGACAGAAAAATCAAAGCGGATCTGGAGAAGGCAAAGTTCGAGGAGGAAAAATACACAAGGGAAGGAAATCTGGAGAAGGCGGCGGAACTTAAGTATTCAATAATCCCGTCGCTTGAAAAGCAGCTTGCGGATTCAAAAAATGTTGAAGAAAAAATCTCCGACGAAAGAAGCAGTCTGCTTAGACAGGAAGTCACCGAGGAGGACATTGCGAATGTTGTCAGCGCGTGGACCGGAATCCCTGTCTCAAAAATGATGGCGAGCGAAAAACAGAAATATCTGGAGCTTGAGTCCGTGCTTCACAAAAGGGTTGTCGGACAGGACAGGGCGGTGAGTGTTGTTGCGGATGCGATACGAAGAAACCGTGCAGGACTTAATGACCCGAACCGACCGCTAGGTTCTTTCCTTTTCATGGGACCGACTGGAGTTGGAAAGACGGAGCTTGCAAAGACCCTTGCTGATTTTCTGTTCAACGACGAGAAGGCTATGACCAGAATCGACATGAGCGAGTATATGGAAAAGTTTTCCGTCTCAAGACTCATTGGCGCACCTCCGGGATATGTTGGATACGAGGAAGGTGGCCAGCTAACCGAGGCTGTAAGGCGCAGACCATATTCTGTTGTCCTTCTTGATGAAATTGAAAAGGCAGCCCCCGATGTGTTCAATGTTCTTCTCCAGGTCCTTGATGATGGACGACTGACCGATGGACATGGACGTGTGGTTGATTTCAAGAACACAATCATAATCATGACGAGCAATCTTGGTTCCGACCTGATTATGGAAATGCAGGGTAGACCCGAGGCGGAGTTGAAGGAAAAACTTGGGGAGCTTCTCAAACTTTCGTTCCGTCCAGAGTTTTTGAACCGCATTGACGAGATTGTGAACTTTGGAGCATTGGACAGGGACAGCATAAAATCCATTGTCGCATTGCAGCTTGCACGTGTTTCGTCAAGACTTTCGGACAGAAGGATTACGCTCAACTTTGATTCTTCGGTTCTGGATTTTCTTTCCGAGGCTGGATACAATCCAACGTTTGGTGCGCGTCCAGTTAAAAGGGCAATCCAGAATTATGTGGAAAACCCTCTGTCAAAATTTCTTCTCTCGGGGGATGTGCTGGATGGCAGCGTGATTTCTGCAAAAGCGGATGGCGGTGAAATAAAATTTTCCGTCGCCTCTTGATTCGGATTGTTTATATAATTTTGATGCCGGACTTTGTTTTTGCAGGGTCCGGTGTTTTTTTTATGAAAGATTTTTTTTATGGAAAATGTTTTTCAAAATCTCCAGGGCGTCAGACATTTTTTCTTCGAGCTGCCACGGTGGATTTATTATAAACATTCCGCTTCCTGTCATGTGTGGCGCGGAGTCCTCCATCATCTCTTTTGGGATTTCATCCATCCCGTAAATCTCCAGTTCAAATTTTTTTGTCTCGCATGGATTCTGACCAAGCTTTGCAAAATCCTCAAGCTCGCAGAGCATCTGGGATGTCTCATTCTTTTTTCGTGGAAGTATTGGATACCAGAGCGCGATGATTGCGGTGTTCCATTTTTTGTGCGCGTTTTTTAGTGAGTCCGTAACCTGCCTGTAGTCCGACCTGTCCTCATAGCTTGGGTCGCAGAGAATAAGACCTCTCTTTACAAGCGGGGGAACAAGTCCGCCTAGAGTTTTGTAGCTGTCCCCAGCATGGATGATGGATTTTCCTCCACACTTTTTTTCTCCGCCAACTACGATTAGATTTTTCGCCACATTTTCTTCCAGCGACTTTAGTGCCTCCGGGTGCATTTCTGTCAAATGGCAGATGTCGCCCTTTCTTAAATATACTCTTTCAATTTCAGGACTTCCAGCGTAAATCCCCTTTTCAAGATAAGGACTCTCAATTTCAAGATAATCCCTGATTGCCTCTGGAATATTTTTTAGAATTGAAACCTCCCGGACAAATTTTTTTATTCCGTCCTCGGCATCGCGAGTTTTTAACAGTCTTTCATCGTCAAGAAAAAATCTGCCCGCACCTGAATGGGTGTCAATCAATGTGAACGGTTTTTCCTTTTTTGAAAGTGCCCCAAGTATTGTGCAGAGACAGATGTGCTTCAGTATGTCGGCGTGGTTTCCCGCGTGGTATTCATGTTGATAGGATAGCATCAGATTTCCTTTTCCATGTCGTCAAGTTCTTTCATCCATACCGAGCCAGAAGCGTCGCTTGGCATCCTCCAGTCACCGCGTGGTGAAAGACTGACTGTACCAACTTTTGCGCCATCCGGCATACAGCTTCTCTTGAACTGTTGTGTGAAAAATCTCCTGTAAAAAGTTTTGAGCCACTTGAAGATTATTTCCTCCGTGTATTCGTAGTCGCATCCGTCTGCTTTTTTCCCTACAAAGACCTGGCGTGCAAAAAAGAAAATTTTTTTCGGGCTGAATCCCCAACGAAGAACATAGTAAAGGAAAAAATCATGAAGCTCGTAGGGACCAACAAGTTCCTCCGTCTTTTGGCTTATATTTTTTCCCTCGGGCGGGATAAGTTCTGGGCTTACCGGTGTCGAGAGTATATCGGAAAGCACATCACCGAGTTCCTTTTTTTTCTCCGAATCAGCTTTGTCCGCAAACCACTGCACAAGATAGCGCACAAGAGTTTTTGGTATGGAACTGTTGACTCCGTACATGCTCATCTGGTCGCCGTTGTATGTGCACCATCCAAGGGCAAGCTCGCTCAGGTCCCCTGTTCCGATTACAATTCCACCGGTCTTGTTCGCGAAGTCCATAAGAATCTGTGTCCTTTCACGCGCCTGGGAATTTTCGTAGGTGACATCGTGTTTTGAGGGGTCCTGTCCTATGTCGGCAAAGTGCTGGGTCACGGCTTTTTTTATGTCAATCTCAATCAGCGTGGCTCCAATTTTTTTTGCAAGCGTGCATGCGTTTGTGTATGTCCTGTCCGTAGTGCCAAAGCATGGCATTGTGATTGCTGAAATATTTTCCCTTCCAATTCCACATTTGTCAAATGCCTCGGCTGTTACAAGAAGTGCGAGAGTCGAATCCAGACCACCGCTCAAACCAATTACGGCTCCCTGCGCGTTGATGTGCCTTAGACGTTTTGCAAGTCCTTCCGCCTGCATTTCAATTACGGCATGGCATCTTTCTTCACGCTCCTTTTTTCCCTCTGGCACAAATGGATGGGGAGCAATGTAGTCCAGAATTTTATTTTTGTCCCCATTATTTTTTTCTGAATCGTCAGCACTGAAGCCAATTCGCCCGCCGCTGTTTTTCTTTCCCGCAAATGTGTTCTCATCAAACTTGACTGTGACTTTTCGGTAAGAGTCGTAGGGGTCGTGAAGCCATTTTTCCGTGCAGCTTTTGAACGTGGTGGTTCTGGTCCGGTCCTGTGTTATTCTTCCAATATCAAGGTCGCAGAACAAAATATTTCCGCAGTCGTCAAAAAGTTTTGATTCCGCCTTTATTGTTCCGTTCAGGGCAATAAGGTTGTGTCCAGAGAAAACCATATCCGTTGTGCTTTCGTCATGTCCGGCGTTCGCATAGATGTAGGCTGTGACAGTCTTTGCGGAATGGGACGCAACCAACATTCTCCTGTACTCCGCCTTTCCGACAACCTCGTTGCTCGCGCTAAGGTTCGCAATTATTGTCGCACCCGACATTGCGCTTTCGCTTGAAGGTGGAAGTGGAACCCAAAGGTCCTCGCAAATCTCCGTGGCAATTGTGATTGAAGGGCTGGATTCGTCCTGAATCATTATGTCGGTTCCAAATGGCAGCTCCGGAAAATTTTCGGAAAAGAACACAGTCTGGGGCAGGTTTGGAGTGGCAGGGGAGAACCATCTTCTTTCGTAGAATTCGCTGTAGTTCGGTATGAAAGATTTTGGAATGAGGGCGACAATCTGTCCCTTGAAAATGTATGCGGCGCAGTTGTAGAGTGAGCCGGAAAACTCAAATGGAAGTCCCACGGCGGAAAGAACCTTTGTGTCCTTCGTGCATTCCGCAATCTGTTCGACGGCATTCTTTGCGGATTCCCTGAGTGTCTGCTGCAAAAAAAGGTCCGAACATGTGTAGCCTGTAACACACAGCTCCGGGAAAACCAGAAGACGGATATCCTTTTTGTCCGCCTCCTTGATTGTGTCGATTATCTGTTCCGAGTTGTAATTGCAGTCCGCCACCCTGATTTTAGGTGAGGCGCATCCTGCTCTAAAAATATCGTAAGTCATAAGTCAGTATTATTGAAACTTTATGTTGTCGTCATGCGCGACAGATGTGAAAACAATCCAGTCACCGTAGTTGTCAAAATCCTGTCTGGCCCAAACAATAGAGCAGATTTCCGCTGATTCCCAAACCACGATTCTGACTTTCACACCGTCCTTTAATTCTTCACTCGGAAAATACATGCTGTATTCCGGGTCAAGTGCCGAAGTGCATTTGTAGTCCGCGTAGATTATGTCCACGTCATCCTCCGATGGAGTTCCAAGCATTGCCTCGACGGATTCGACTGGCTGCCCAAGATATTCATCCACCTCAAGATAGTAGTCTCCGTCCTCTGCAAAACAAAGTCCACCGCACAAAGCAAAGACAGCGCAGAACGCCGCCACAATTCCTTTTTTCCTGCTGGTCATTTTTCCCACCTTCCCCGTACAAGTAAACGGTTACTTTATATTGTCGGTTTTTTTTCCAAAATGTTGATTGCTTGCCACTCCTTGACACAATGTTTTTGCCATGATAAATTTTTGCTCTATAAAATGGAGGTTTTTTATGAACAAGGCAATAGAAACTCTTCAGGCGCGTGGATTTTTTAACCAGTGCACTGATTTGGAAGCACTTTCTGACCGCATGGACAATGGGCCAATCACTTTTTATGTCGGCTGCGATCCAACCGGTCCAAGCCTTCATATTGGACACATGGTTCCGTTTTTCGCTTTCCGCCATCTTCTGAAATTTGGTCACAGGGGCGTGGCACTGATTGGTGGTGGAACTGGACGAATCGGCGACCCAAGTGGAAAGACCGAGATGCGCAAGCTGCTTGACTACTCCCAGATTGACGCAAATGTTGAGAGCATCAAAAAGCAGCTGGACAGTTTTCTTGGTTTCGATGGTGAACATGCTCTTGCCGTCAACAACAAGGACTGGCTTGAGAACCTGAACTATATAGATTTTTTGCGTGACATTGGTTCATGTTTCAGCGTGAACAAGATGCTCACTTATGAGGAGTACAGGCTGCGTCTGGAGAGGGGGCTTTCTTTTATCGAGTTCAACTACCAGCTTTTGCAGGCCTTCGACTTTTACATGCTCCACCAGAAATACAACATGGATCTCCAGATTGGTGGCGCGGACCAGTGGGGCAACATAACTGCCGGTGTTGATTTGATTCGCCGCAAGATGGGGGGGACAACCGAGCTTAACAAGCAGCACGAGGTCTACGGTCTCACGTTCCCGTTGATTATGCGTGCGGACGGAAAGAAGATGGGCAAGTCAGAGAAGGGCGCAATCTTTTTGGACAAGAATCTGACAAGCGTTTTTGATTTCTTCCAGTATTGGCGCAATGTTCCCGATGCCGATGTCAAAAAATTCTTCCTACTGTTTACTTTCCTGGAGATTGACGAGATTGAATCAATCTGCGCGGGCGACATAAATGCTGCGAAGGAAAGACTTGCCTACGAGGTGACTCTTGTTATCCACGGAAAGGATGAGGCCGACAAGGCGCTGTCCGGTGCGAAGGCTGCGTTCAGTGGAGAAGGGGACAAGACATCCATGCCTACCGTTGAGCTTCCGCGTGCCGATTTTGAAAATGGAATGAATGTCTGCGACCTGTATTTCAATACAAAGCTCTGCGCAACAAAATCCGATGCCAGAAGACTTGTCCAGCAGGGAGGCGCGTCTGTCAATGGAAAATCCATTTCCGATGTCAAGGCCGCACTGACCCTTGCCGACGCTGATTCCGATGGTGAGTTTGTTGTGAAGGCCGGAAAGAAAAAGTTTGCCAGGGTTGTGCTCAAATAGTATCGATGCCATAAAACAAAAAAGCTGTCCAAGAAAAATCAATCCTGGGCAGCTTTTTTTGTCCCTGTCTTTTTATCACTTTTTGAACAGACCCTTGAAAAATTCTCCAATCTTTTCAAACAGGCGGACAAAGAAATTCATAATCCTTCGGAAGATGGAGGGGTTCTTTAGTTTATTGAGACGCTTGTAGCCATCAAGAAGTTCCTCATCGGTGAATTCCTTGCGCTGGTTGTTTTCCTCAATCTCCATTTCGAGCTTTGTGACGGAATTGATTTCCTGCTGGAGCATTATCGCGTCAATCATTGGCCAACCAAGAGCCTTTGCGGCTTCAAGCCGACGCTCACCAGCTATAAGCTCATATTTTGAGTTGATTGTAATTGGATTCATCAGTCCGTAGGTTCTCAGGCTGTCCTTCAGTGGTTTAAGGTCGCCCAAATCCTTGCGGACTCTTTTTTTTACTTTTATTTTGTTTATGTCAACGTGCACCACATTCATTTGCGCCCTCCGTATTTAGGAGCGGGTCCGCTCACTCGAAGAAGGATGACAGGTCACTACCGCCCGAGGCTTCAGTCCCGGAATCAGTGCCACCTCCCGTTGATTCATTTTCGACAGTTTCTTCTGTTTTCTTAGGCACATCGGCACTCTGCTGATCAGAATTCTGTGTGCTGGCTGTTGAATCTTCTTCAGTGTTGCCATCACTGTAGTCGGAGAAGAATGATTCCCATCCGCTGTTGTCCTCTGTAGCAAATCCCTCTCCAGAATCAGAGTCGTCCCCGAAGAGATTGTTCATAAGCTCCTCACGTTCTGAGCCGTCTGACAGGAAGTCAAGGTCAAGCTTGAGTCCTTCGACATAGTTCAACTGGTCGTAGCCCATCGCGCCGTATTTTGCCCACTCGAAACGTGAATACGCTGTTTTTTCGGCTGTCTGGTAAAGGTGAAGCTCGCAGTCCTCTTTTGGCTCGGTCCCTGAAAGGAAGTATCCCTCAACAACTTTTGGACACTTCGATGTCGCAAGGAAGCCGGATTCCGCACAGACTTTTGCCTTTACGACACCGGCCGGCATTTTGTCAAAGAAAGGCTTGTACGCTTTTCCAATGTGTATTTCGTGCATAAAGTCGCCCCATGCTGGAGCTGAGATTGCAGATCCCGTCATCGAAAGACCGAGCGTCTCTCCCGGCATGTCAAATCCAAACCAGAAGACCGAGGTATAGTAAGGTGTGAATCCAACTGCCCACGCGTCGGCCCAGTTCTGTGTTGTACCAGTTTTTCCTGCAACCGGCATGTCAAATGACTGACCGTTTTCATTCTTGAATGTGAACTTGTATCCGGTTCCCTTGTTCTTTCCAATCTTTTCAAGCGTTGAGCTGAACCTTGCTCCATTGTAGAGCGTACCACCGGAGACCGTCTTTTTCAGCATCTCCTGCATGATGAACGCATTCTGCTTTGAGATAATCTGCACGTCCTCGCCCTTTGCTCGTTTTTTGTTGATTGTCTCCTGCTCGACATCGCGAATTATGTTTCCGTTCTTGTCTTCGATATTTCGTATGCAGATTGGAATTACTTCCTCTCCATTGTTTGCGAATATTGCGAACGCCCTTGCAAGTTCTATAGGCCGTATTGAGCAGACTCCAAGTCCAAGTGCGTACACAGGCAGGATTGCGCGTTCCTCCCATTCTGACTGTGGAATTCCGAGAAGGTCCGTCGAACGTGCTATTGCTGCGTCGAATCCAACCATGTCAAGAATCCTAAGTGCAGGTATGTTGAGCGATGCTGCAAGTGCGTACCAGACTTCGACCTCTCCCTTCCATGAGCCAAGATAGTTTTGCGGAAGATAGATTGAGCCGTTTGCGTTGGTGAATGCCGTTGGCGTGTCGCTGATTGTGCTTGTCATTGTCACAACCTGCGCGTCGATTGCTGCGGAGTAGTAGAGCGGCTTGAACGATGAGCCTGGCTGTAGATATGACTGCACCGCCCTGATGTATTGGTTGGAGTAGTCGAACGTGGAGCCTCCAACTATCGCATCCACATAGCCCGTCTTGTTTTCGAGGGCAATCATAGTTCCCTCAACCCGTGAGGATTCCTTGCTCTTGTTGCGTATTTTGTGGCCCTCAGAAACCAGCTCTGTTTTTAGCTGCGTGGCCCCCGTCATCATGGAAACTATGTCAAGCAGCGGGTTGATGTTGTTCGCAAACTCGTTTGTGGTTAGAGTTTTGTTTCTCTTGTCTCCCGTCTTGATTAAAGGGAGGTTGAATGTGAGAGCCACAAGTTCTGTGAAAGGCGCGTAGCTGCTGAACGTGCTTCGCTTTGTTCCCGATATTGTCTGGCTGTGGACATCGTTTGCGTATTTTATGTAGTCCGCCATTACATCCTCGGCGACTTTCTGGTGTGAAAGGTTGAGGGTAGTGTTGACTGTAAATCCACCTGTGTAGATGTCGTCTGTTCCGTAGAGCATTCCGTTAAGCTCGCGCCGGACATATTCGCTGAACCATGGGGCGTTGTCAACCCTCATCTGTGCGACAGTTGCATTTGAGCGGAGGTAGTCAAAGTTTGCCCAGTAGTCGTCAAAACTTTCGTCGGCCTCCTCCTTGGTGATGTATCCGTCTTCAACAAGCTCGTCAAGAACATACTGCTGTCTGGACATGGCCCTGTTCGGATAGTCGAAAGGATTGTAGTAGGCCGGGTTTGAAAGCTGGATTACAAGGATTG
>DGGQ01000133.1 GCA_002392275.1 Treponema sp. UBA3870 | reverse complement strand
ATCAGCAACTCCATAATGAAAACCGACTATCCTGTTGGAGCGCACAAAAAAATTTCCGGGCTGGATGCGATTGACAAGGTAATCAATATTGACCAGAGCCCGATTGGTAGAACTCCGCGCTCAAATCCTGTGACCTACATTGGTGTGTTCGACAAAATCCGTGAACTTTTTGCGTCCCTTCCTGAATCAAAGGCGAGCGGATACAAGAGCGGACGTTTTTCTTTCAACGTGAAGGGCGGTCGATGCGAAAACTGCCAGGGTGCCGGAACGATTACAATAGAAATGAATTTTCTCCCTGACGTCTTCATCCAGTGCGACGTTTGCCATGGAAGACGGTTCAATCAGGAGACTCTTTCGGTTTTGTACAAGGGAAAATCAATCAGCGACGTGCTTGACATGACTGTTGAGGAGGCCTGCGACTTTTTCGAGGGGATTCCGCACATCTACAAAAAGCTTCGCATGTTGAACGATGTGGGGCTTGGCTATATCCAGCTTGGTCAGAACGCATTGACTTTGAGCGGAGGAGAGGCACAGCGTGTAAAACTTGCGGCGGAACTTGCAAGACCTTCGACCGGAAAAACATTGTACATACTTGACGAGCCGACCACCGGGCTTCACTTTGTTGACATAAAGCAGCTCATGGAAGTGATTCAGAAACTTGTTGACAAGGGAAATTCCGTCGTGATGATTGAGCACAACATGGACGTAATCTGCCAGGCCGACTGGATAATCGATTTGGGACCCGAAGGCGGATCTGGAGGCGGAACGGTCATTGCGACAGGAACCCCGGAAGAAGTTGCGGAAAACAAAAAGAGCTACACCGGAAAATTTGTTGCCGAGATGCTTGCGAGGGAAAAGGGACTGAATGTCTGAAAAAAATAGAAGATGCGTGAAAAATATTTTTGTTCTCTCTGTTTTGATGCTGTTCCTTAATGTGCTTCCATTATTTGCGCAGGAAAATGTCACGAACATAAAGATTGAGAACGCGCAGAAAACCGAGTACAAAAAAAACGAGGAGACGGGCGAGGACGAAATTGTTCTTACGGGTGCAGTTTCGATTTCGGTGTCACGTGATGGCACTGACACAAAAATCACTGCGTCAAAAATTGTTTTCAACCGCGCAACAAACATGGTCTATGCCGAGGGAGCTGTCACATTAAAACAGACGGGCGGAGCATCAGGCGCGCAGGACATTTCTGCAGAGACTCTTCTTTTCAATACGGAAACCATGGAAGGAATTTTTGATAACGGAAGAGCGATTCAGGCTTCGAGCGATGCAATAAATCTTCCGTCGGGTTCAAAGATTTTTGTCTCATCGGAAATGTTTGGTCGGGACTCATCGCAGACTGTTGTTTTTAAAAACGCCACAATGACTTTCTGTGACGAGGAGGATCCCCACTGGAAAATCTGGGCATCGAAAATCTGGCTGCTTCCTGGAAATGAATTTGCCTTTCTCAATGCGGTTCTTTTTATCGGGCATGTTCCGGTCATGTATCTTCCCGCATTCTATTATCCTAAGGACGAGCTAATTTTTAATCCTTCGTTCGGTTACGACAAGCGGAAAGGATATTTTTTCAACACGACGACTTATCTAATTGGCCGAAAACCTTTGGACACGTCCACCGGAAAACAGGATGACGCTGGTGCGGAGCTTTTTAATTTTATGAAATCCAACACACTCAAGGAGCAGGTTCGCGAGGGGCTTGTCCTGCACAATCTTGAAGAGGATTTCAAGGGAGACACATCCACGTATTTAAAAGTCATGGCGGACTACTACACCAATTTTGGTGGAATGGTTGGAGTTGAGGGTGCTGCAAAGCCTAATGAATTTTTGAGCTCCGCAAACGGTTTTTTTAAAATCGGTTTTTCACGGACGCTTTTCTACAATTCGACCACCGACTCGTATATACCATATTCTTCAGCCGGAAAAATGTATAACGACGGCTCCAGTTTTTTGGGATTGAAACTTCCGTTCAGATATGCCGGCTCAATCAACCTGCGCTTGGACAAACCATTTTCCTTCAGCCTAGCCATGCCTTTTTATTCCGACCCGTTTTTCAAGGGTGATTTTGACGACCGCTCAGAATACATGGACTGGATTGGATTTTTGACAAGAAGCGGGTCGGATTCAAAAAACAATTCTTCAACGCAGAGCACAATTTCATCTTTCACATGGAATGCAAACGCGGCGTATACTGTCCCACTTCCTGATGCCACAAAACCCTATGTTTCAAATCCATCGCTTTCCGCATCATCGTCGCTTGTGTTCAGCTCAATGTCCGCATCCTCTCTTCCGACAACGGACAACTGGAGAAGCAACACACCCGAACGGATGTTCTATTATCCATCGCAGATTACGCCATTAAAAATTTCCAGCAAAATCGATGGAACAATTTTTTCATATTCATCAAAATCGTCTGAACCACCTTCGGCAAAAACTCCGCCCGAGTTTAAAATACCGCTTTCCGTTCCGGATGAATTTGACGCAAACAGGATTGAGGAAAAATCAATTGAATCCGATTCCGCGGCTGAAAAAAAACTGGATGAAAAAAATCAGCAGGAAAATGGACAGCAAAAAAAAGTCGCGCTAAAGGAAAGCGATTTTCCAAACCTGGAGGCAAGCCTTTCAAGTTCCGTGCAAAAAATTGAGGGACTAAAATTTGATTTGGGATACAGCGTGGAGCCTCAGTTCACTTCGCAGATAAACTACAGCGCAACAAATCTTACATGCTCGTCCGATTTTGATTGGACAAAGCTTCAGTCAACATACTGGCAGATAAAGGCGCCGGCAAATCTTTCGGGAAAACTTTCATACCGCGGCGAATTTCTTTCTGTCAACACAAACCTTTCGTTCAGCCCGCTCTACCAGACCCACCCGAATCTGGATGGCTATTCTGAAGCATCTGCGGCATCAGTTCGTAAATCAGACTACAGCGCGTTCAGCATGAATCTTGCCGGGACAACGACTGTTTCATTCAGTCCGCTCATTTATACAAAAATGTTCAAAGGCTCATCAATACGATGGAGCAACAGCGCGAAAATTTTGAGAACAGAATTTCTTGGCGATGCGGACAGACCGGAGTGGAAATTTAATGGACTTGATTTTACCGACAGCAACAGCGTAACTGCACATTCTTTGTCGGGAACTTTTTCCGCAGTGGAGGACAGCGATTTTTCACAGACGCTCACGCTCACATCAAATCTTCCGCCACAGAACGACTCATATTCGGCGACACTTAACCTTGTGTTCCCATATATTACCACGTCAATTTCCAGCGGCGTATCCAGCACAAAAAATTCTTCAGGCGAAAAAATATGGAAACCAGATTTGTTCAAGCAGAGCCTCACAGCAAATTTTTTCTCAGGAACAAAAAATGCTCTCACATTAAACGAGTCGTTCAATTTCAACTGGGAGACATTCAAACCGGACGCTCTAAAACTTTCGCTCACGTGGAATAATCTTTCGCTTGCTTTTGTCATGTCCACAACTTACAAATACAATTTCGATATAGACACCGGATGGGTCGCCGAAAAAGAAAAGCAGTTTCTTGCGGACAATATTTCGCTCAGCTACACACTTCCCGGGCAGACATTCAAGTGGTTCAATGAAAAACTTGTGTTCACTCCGTCGTTGAGCACGTCAATAGTTTTTGATTGTATAAGACAGACCAACAGCTATTTCCGGTTTGCTCCGTCGATTACGTTCAAGATTAATGATGTGCTGGACCTTACCTTCTCATCAGAATCAAAGAACTCTGTAATCTACAGATATTTTCAGGGAATTGCGAACAACGGAATCCAGATTCCAGGCGAGACAAATATTTTCATTGATTTGCTAAACTCGTTTGCGTTCTGGGACGACGACAAATTTTTTGATCCCGACCAGACAAAACGAAAGTCGTCAGGATTCAAACTTAAAAACCTAAAAGTGACGGCGACACACAATCTGCACGACTGGGACTTGATGGCAAGTTTCAGTGTAAGCCCGCGTCTTGTCACTGACGGAGGAAGAAAGCAGTACAATTTTGATCCGTCAATAACTCTGTCCGTTGCATGGCGTCCAATGTCCAGCATGAAGACCGAAATTGTAGACAAGTATGGCGAATGGACTCTGAATCCATAGGTGCTTTGAAAATTCTGTAAAAAAAATTTGCCCCGCTGAAAAAAAAGCGTTATATTGTAATTGTAGCGATAGTTTTGCAGAAAGATTCCCATGGAGGTTTTTTATGGCCGGTGAAAAAAATTTTGGAAGCAGCGTGCTTGATTTTATTGATAAAGTTGCGGAGTCCGGGAAAAAAGGATTCAGGGCCGCAGGCGATGCCATTTCAGATTTTGGTGACAAGTCGGTTATCCGCATTGAACTTGGGCAGCTGAAATCAAAACTTGCCAAGCAGTATTCTGATTTGGGAAAAAACATCTTCGAAAAAATTGACGGACAGAAACTTGAGCAGATTCCCGTTGCCGATGATTTGGCCCTTGCGGAGCTTGTCGATTCAATCCGAAAGACCAAGGCCGACATAAAAAAGCACGAGGATACTTTGGAGAGCATCAAAAAAGAAAAAAAATCCACCGAAAAATCCGGCTCGGCAACATCAGATACCCCTCCGGAAAATGCCGACGACACGGTGTCAATAGAGTTAAAATAGATAAACCTTTTTCAACACTCCAATGGCATAAAAGATTTTCTCATTTCTTTTTCCTTCACAAATTTTTTTCATAAATTTTTTTTAATCCATCCTAGGATGGATTAAAAAAAATTCCGCCAAGAATAAAAAATGGCAAGGAGTTATTATGAAAAGAGTTTTGAAGGGACTGGTCGTGGCGTCAGTGGTTGGACTTTCGTTCCTGTGGTTCTCATGCGATGCGGAGGAGATGGCGGCAAAGGCAGGCGGATTTACATACCTGAGCACTGAAAATTCTTCGAGCGCGTGCCAGATTAAGGCAACAATCCAGGGCTACAGCGAGTACTATTACGCCGGAAACGGAAAGTGCTACGGAAGATGAACGGCTTACATCGTCGAGGGAAGCGTCCTTGTGGATCCGAAACTTGCCGACATCGACAACGCCAGCGAAACACTTTACTACTAGGCCTACTACGACAGGGATAAGGAATTCAAGGTTTCAAAACTTGATAAATCAGATTACGCCGAAATGCAGGAAAAATACCAACTGAACTAGGAAAACACTGATTTTTCCTTACGCACGGACTTGACCATCGGTAAATCATCTTTTGGGATGCTTGCCGGTGGTCTCTTGCCAACATTGAAAAAAATTTGACTTTCATAACTGGAGAACACATGAAAAAAAATATCGCAATTCTTGTTGCCGCTGTCTGTCTTGCTCTCGGCTGTGTGCTTGGATATTTCGCAGGAACATATTTTCTGCCAAAAATCCAAAAGGACATGAGAAACAAAAGCTACACTCTGGAGTCCGCTCAAAAAAAGTATTCATCGTGGGAAAAGGACCGCCTTGTTGTAAAATTCGATGGCGCGGAAAAAACTCTTTCCGACTACGAAAACGAGCACCAGAACTTCGCAATTTTCTTTTGGGCAACATGGTGTCCGTACTGCAAGGACAATCTGGATTTCATAAAAAGCATGGCCGCAAAATCAAATATAATTGGTATGCCTTTTGATGACGATTCCGAGTATTTCAATTTTTATGTCGAAAAAAAATCGCTGAACTGGGGAAACATTGTAAAAAGCGTCACCCCGGATGGGAGCGTTGATTTTGTCCCGCGCGAGGATTCGTTCGACGTGCAGCTGATACCTTCCGTCTGGATTATAAAAAATGGAAGCGTCGAGAAAATAATTGTTGGTTCCAAAAATCTTAGTGAACTTGAGACACTGCTTTGACCAACCGCCCTCCCGCAGTCAGTTCTGAGGTGAGCATTGAAAAAAGAGCGTAGAAGATTGAGCTGTCCCTCGTGTTGTTTGCGTATGAGATGGAACTTCTTTTTGTTTTCCTGTCAAGCCCAAGATGATAGGATGAGTTTTCGTTCCTGACAAAAGTATCCTCGATGCTGCGGAGGCCGCTTGCGTCAGTTATCTGCGCATAGAGCATTGCCGTAAACTGCATCCACGAGGCATTC
>DGGQ01000213.1:6016-11306 GCA_002392275.1 Treponema sp. UBA3870 | reverse complement strand
CTGATTCCGCACAACGTTCGCGAGAACAATACGATTATCGGTAAGCCGGCAGGTTCAACCATCAGCCTTTCAGACTACAACCTGAACGAACGCCAGATTACCTTCCTGATGGAACATATTCACAATAAACTTAGCTACAAAGAAATCAGCGAGAAATACTTCGTAAGCCTTTCCACCGTTAAAAAAATCTTCGCAGATATCTTCAAAATCTTCAACGTTTCCAACATCGAAGAACTCCGCATCCTCCTGCTGCAGTACCAGGTGAAAGAATAGAATTTGGTTTGTTTGGGTGATATATAATATCCCGATATTGAAGAGTAACAATTTTTCTTTAAAATTAGATAAAAAGTGGTATACTTCGAGATGAGGTGTTTAAATGATTTACCCATTTATGACATTAAATGACAATACTGAAATTGTGCATTCTGAAATGGATACAAACGGTAAGGTGAAAGTCTTGATTGAGACTCCCGATGAAAAACTTGGTTTTAAACAGGCTACTTGTATACTGCCTGATTCTGAATGGAAAGATATTTATGGATATACTGAAACTGAATTAGATTATCTGAAAGAGTTGATTGCTTCTGAAGCTCATTTAATTCTTGAGTTTTCTCAAACCGGAGGATTTGATAGTGCCTCAGGTTTTTAGCTTCGGTTCGTACAAAGTATATTTTTGGTTGAATGAGGGGGAACCTTTGGAACCGGTCCATGTACATGTATCTAAAGGAAAGCCTTCAGCAAATTCTACAAAGATTTGGATTTCAAGTGCTGGGAAATGTTCTGTTGCAAACAACAAATCGCAGATTCCTGTAAAAACACTGGATAACATTGTAAGACTTATAGAAACACAATATATGTTGGTCTTTTCCCGTTGGAAAGAAACCTTTGGTGAGTTGAGATTCTATTGCTAACTCCATCTTCATGTACCAGATGCTGTAAATTTTCCCCGCTCTGTCGTCTGATTGGGCAGGGATTTTTTTCGGAGGTCATTTTTGGGGAGAACCCGCCGCGTCCCTGTCCTCCCGGTGCATTCTTTTCATATTGATTGTTACCTCCAAAGCGGTTAAAATGTTCTATATATAAGGTTCAAATTCGAGTTTTTACAAAGCCTGTCATTCCGAACCCGTTTCGGAATCTCTTCAACCCTTGAAGGGGCGTAGATGCTGAATTGGCTTGTAAGCAACCACGTTCAGTATGACAGCACTTTGCCCAAGCCTCATGACAGAAAACTCGAAATTCGACCTATAAGAAAAAATAGGAGCCGGATATATGAAAAAGAGAATTCTATTGTTTATGTTCATGCTGATGTCTGTGTCTGTCTTTGCCGCGTCGTTCAAAAAGGGTGACAAGGTTTATGTCTCTGTAAAGACCGTGACCATGAAGAGTACCAACGGCGGAGGAGCAAAAAATGTTTCTGACCTGAGTTATGGCGACGAGCTAAAGGTTTTGTCCGTATCGGGAAACAAAATCCAGGTGCAGCTTGCGTCAAACCAAAAAAAATCAGGATGGATTTCCTCAAACAGTGTCACTAAGAAAAAAATCGTGAAGACATCGGGCGGTGGAAAAGTCTCGGCATCAAGCAGCGAACTTGCCCTTGCCGGAAAAGGTTTTACCGAGGAAAGCGAGAAGGTTGTGGAGAGCGCCGACGGAGAGATGGACTACTCAAAGGTTGATGCCATTGAAAGAGTGACCGTTCCAGACACCGAACTTGAGTCTTTCATAATCGACGGACATTTGCAGGGGGCAGGAAAATGAAAAAGACTGTAAGAGCTTTTGCCGCGGCCATATTCTCCATGGCTATGCTTTTTTCCGCATCGGGGGTTTTTGCTTTTGATTTTGGTGGACTTGTTAATATAGGAAAGGACAGCAATCTGGACGGACTTGACACTCTTCTTGGCGACAGCAGCCTGGGCAAGGTCTACAAGGCATACAGTCTTGAGTTTTCCGCCGAGGACGCCTACTATATTGGTCGTGCGACAGCCGCCGCGATTCTAAAAAAGTATTCTTTCTACGAGGATGCCGAGCTGGAATCCTACCTGAACAAAATCTGCCAGACAATAGTCGCCAATTCGGACGAGCCTCTTCCATACAACGGCTACCATGTCAAGGTTCTTGATTCCGATGAGGTCAACGCTTTTTCCACTCCGGCGGGCCACATTCTTGTGACAAGGGGCATGGTATCGTGCGCCACCAGCGAAGATTCAATGGCAGCCATAATTGCCCACGAGATTGCGCACATCCAGCTGCAGCACGGTCTGGAGGCAATCAAGGACAAGAGAATCAACGAGTCGGGGGTGGACGCTCTTGAGGATGCCCTCTCAAATATGCCGGGATACAAGAAGACAATGAACTTCATCACCAAGATAAGCGACTCGACAAAATCAATGCTCTCCAAGGCCGGATTCGACGAGTCCGAAATCGACATGGGTATTGATTTGAACAATCTTTCTGGATTCGTGGTGGATTTCCTTGTCAACGGATATTCAAAGGAGGCTGAATTTGCTGCGGACAAAAAGGCTCTCTCGCTGATGGCCGCCGCTGGATACTCGCCGTCGGAAATGATTAACATGCTTGAAAAAATGCAGAAGGTTGGGGAGTTCAAGACTCATCCTAAGCCCCAGGACAGAATCAAGGAAGTGAGGAAGGCGTTGAAATCCGTGAAGGTCAAGGACACAATGTCTTTCAGAAAAAGCAGGTTCGCAAAAATCGCGGACTGATGAAAAATGTTGATAACGCCAAAGTTTTTCTAGACTTTTTTGCAATCATGGCAAATAATGGAGCTAGGAAAATGGTGATTTTCAAAAATAGGAGATGAATTATGAAGAAAAAAATTCTTTTGGCCGCATGTCTTTTTATGATTGCGGCATCAGCTTTTGCGGGTCAATTCAAAAAGGGACAGACTCTCTATGTGTCGGCAAAGACGGTGACATTGAAGGATGGTGCTGGAAACTTTTCCAAGAACATCGGCACTCTGACTTACGGTGACCAGGTGAAGGTTCTTGCCGTTTCAGGAAACAAGGTCCAGGTCCAGCTTTCCACAAACTCATCAAAAAGCGGCTGGGTCGCGGAGAGTACTCTGACAAAGAAAAAGATTGCCAAGACATCAAGCGGTGGAAATGTCTCAGCGTCATCAAAGGAACTTGCCCTTGCTGGAAAGGGTTTTTCTGAAGAGAGCGAGGGTGTCTATGCCGCCGCGCACTCCAATTTGGATTTTGATTTGGTTGACAGCATAGAGTCAATCAACATTTCGGACTGGGAGATGGAAAGGTTCATAATCGAGGGCCACCTCAAAGGAGCCGACGAATGAAAAGAATTAGAAAATTTGTTCACGCCGCGGTTTTTGCAGCTGCCGCGATTCCATTTTTCTCGGGATGCGCTCTCGGGGATGCGCTCCTGAGTATTGGCGATGTATTTATTGAGGACACCGGGATTGACGATGTGGTGAACGTTGTCCAGTCTGTGGCGAAACTTGCGGAGGATATAAGCGCGGAGGATGCCTACTACATTGGCCGTTCGGTTGCCGCAAACATTTTGACAAACTACGACGTGTACAGTGACAGGGCGCTGGAAAAATATCTGAACAAAATCTGCCAGACGCTTGTAATCAACTCGTCGGATCCGTCACCGTACAACGGCTACCATGTGAAGGTCCTTGACGCAATCAACGAGGTCAACGCATATTCCACTCCGGGAGGTCACATCCTTATCACCACCGGACTGATTGACTGTGCCGACACAGAGGACGCTCTTGCCGCCGTTATAGCCCACGAGATTGGACACATCCAGCTGAAGCACAGCCTTGGCTCCATAAAGGCCAGCCGTTTCAAGGACACTCTGAATGCAGTTGACCAGATGTTTTCCGACGACGAAATGGATGATGTTTCTGACGACATTATTTCCTCAATGATGGGAAGCGGATTCTCGCAGGGACAGGAGTACGACGCGGACGAGAAGGCCATCGAGCTTATGAAGAATGCCGGATACCAGCCATCCGCAATGATAGACATGCTTGAGCAGATGAAGGCCCACGAGCGCAATTCCTCCAACAAGGGCTTCTTCAAGACACACCCGAGTCCATCCAGCAGAATCTCGAACATCAAGTCGTTTGTGCGCAACGCCGAGAAGAATCTGGAGAACACGATGGAATACCGCGAGGACCGCTACGACAGGGTGATGTACTGATGAAGACAAACAAAAAGATTGTCCGTCTGCTTATAACCGTGGCCGCTGTTTTTGTGACAGTTGGGGCAATGCAGGTGGCAGGAATATTCGGATGGTTCGAAAACAAGTCCTACGACATGCGCATGACCGCTACGGCGGACAATTTTTCACCATCCGAGGACATAACACTGGTTCTTCTTGATCAGGCAAGTCTGGACTGGGCAAGCGAGACTCTTGGCTGGTCCTATCCATGGCCAAGGGAGTCCTACGCAAAGATAATAGACTTCTTCAACAGGGCGAACGCAGCGTCCATCGCCTTTGATATGCTGTACACGGAACCTTCAATGTATGGTCCCGAGGACGACAGGGCGTTGGGCGAGGCGTGTAGAAATTTTGGACGTGTGATTGAGACTGTCTACTATGGTTCGCAGGATGGTGAGATAAACGATGACGGGGTTGTTGAATATCCGGCCCCCCTTTATCCTGTTGATGAAATCAAGAACAGCGCGGCCATACTTGGAAACGTCACAAGCTCCCTTGACAAAGACGGAACCGCCCGTCGCAACAGATTCTACTCGACATCTCCTCTTGCGGAGCCGGGGCTTGCAATCGCCAGTCTGATTGTTGGGGGCAATCTTCCCGACCTAAAGAAAATCCCTCTTGCCAGTGACGGTGGAATGTACATCCGCTTCCAGAAATCGCTGGACAACTACATTCCATACAACGCGGAGCAGATTATCCGCACGGAGCTTGCAATTGAGGAGGCCGAGGCCAACGGAACCGAAATCGATTTGACCGGCGACGAGTATCTGGAGCCTGAGCAGTTTGAGGGAAGCCATGTGTTCTTTGGACTGTACGCGCCGGGACTTTTTGATATCTGCACGACCCCGATCAGCCCGAACTATCCGGGAGTAGGTGTGCATATCTGCCAGCTGGACACAATCCTGAACGAGTCCTACCTCTTTGAGTCCCCGCTCTGGCTCACCCTTTTGATTATAGCGCTTGCCTCATTGATAGGAAGCTGCATCGGTGGACTTACAAAACAGGCGAAGGCAAGATCCGTTGTTCTTGAGGTGCTTCTTTTCCTTGTCGTGCTTGTTGCGTACATCGGCTCGACAATCGCCGCATT
>DGGQ01000213.1:0-5974 GCA_002392275.1 Treponema sp. UBA3870 | reverse complement strand
CAATCGCCGCATTCATTCCTGGACTGATAATGCCTTTTGCGTCCCCGCTCCTCGCTTTTGTGGCTTCCTTCATCGCTTCGTTGATGGAGACCTACCTGAGCGAGGGAAAACAGAGACGTTATCTGAAGACGGCTTTCAAGCAGTATCTGAGTCCAACGGTCATAGAAAATCTGATTGAAAACCCCGACCTGCTTAAGCTTGGCGGCGAGCGTCGTGAGATTACGGCATTCTTCTCCGACATCCAGGGATTCACTTCCATTTCCGAGAGCATGACACCTGAGGGGATGACACAGTTTTTGAACCTGTACCTGAGCGAAATGTCCGACATAATCATGAACCATGGCGGAACAATCGACAAGTATGAGGGAGACGCAATCATTGCATTCTGGAACGCACCCACCTTTGAGGAGGACCATGCCAAACGTGGCCTGGAGGCGGCGATGGAGTGCCAGAAAAAGCTGGTCGAAATGCAGGACGAGCTGATGAAAATCACCGGGAAACCTGTAAAGCAGAGAATCGGTCTGAACACTGGAATTGCGACCGTCGGGAACTTTGGATCCCGGAACCGCTTTGACTACACGATGATGGGCGACACAGTTAACCTTGCCTCCCGTCTGGAGGGAATCAACAAGCAGTATGGCTCGTACACGATGTGCTCCAAGGCCACGATGGATTCCGCTCTTGAACACGGATGCACGCTCGATTTCAGGAACGTAGGAAAGGTTGCCGTTGTCGGAAGAAAGGAGCCGGTGCTGATTTACAATCCTCTGACCCCGCATGAAAAATCTGTTCTGGATGGATTCAACAACACCTTCCTCCGGGCATACGAACTTTTTGAGAAGGGCGATTTTGTTGAGGCAAAAAAGCTGTTCCAGTCCATTTCCGACCGCGACCCTGTTTCCGCAAAATATGTGGACAAGTGCGACATGCTGATAAAAAATCCACCGGAAAACTGGCAGGGCTTCATTCAGGCCACGGAAAAATAGTTTAGGCCATCTCTAAAAAACAGAAGTTTATAGAGGTTTCATTTACAAAATCCAGACAAACAAAGGGGCTGTCCATCAAAAACGGGCAACCCCTTTTTTGGGTCCACCGGAATCATGCCTCGGTAGTGTTCTGGGCATCCTTTTGCCGTATCTCCACGCGGCGTATTTTTCCGCTGATTGTTTTGGGAAGCTCGTCCACAAATTCAACCATGCGTGGAATCTTGTAGACCGCTAGATGCTCCTTCACGAAGGTCTTTATCTCAATCTCCAGTTCCTTGCACGGCTTGTACCCCTTGTTCAGTACGATTGTAGCCTTCACGAGCTGGCCACGGCTTGCGTCAAAAACACCTGTCACCGCACATTCAAGCACCGACGGATGCTGCTGGAGCACGCTCTCTACTTCAAACGGACTGATTCTGAATCCGGAGCTTTTGATTATGTCATCCGAGCGGCCGACAAACCAGATGTATCCGTCCTCATCGTAGTAGGCAGTGTCCCCAGTGTCGTATACCGGACCCGACAGTGCCGCGACAGTCTGATCCTCGTTCCTGTAGTATCCACAGAAAAGGCCAAGCGGTTTTCCGCGTTCCAGATGGATTACTATGCGTCCGGTCTGCATTGGCGGGCAGCGTTTTCCAAGTTCATCCACAATCTCCACGTCATATCCGGGGGCGGGTTTTCCCATTGAGCCTGGCTTTGGTTCCATTCCCGAGAAATTGCCTGCGATTATGGCGGTCTCTGTCTGTCCGTATCCTTCAAACATCTTGATTCCGGTCTTCTCGTAGAATTTGTTGTAGACCTCGGCGTTCAATGCTTCCCCGGCTGTGACACAGTATTTGAGCGACGAGATGTCATATTTGGTAAGGTCCTGCCTGATTAAAAAGCGGTATACCGTTGGCGGCGCACAGAAGGTTGTCACCTTGTAGGTGGATATTTTTTTGAAGAAAAGTTCGGGGGTGAATGCCCTCATGTCGTACACAAAAACTGCGGACCCTGCAATCCACTGTCCATAGATTTTTCCCCAGACCGCCTTTCCCCATCCGGTCTCAGCGACGCTAAGATGGAGTCCGTCATCCTGTACATGCTGCCAGAATTTTGCGGTGACGATATGTCCAAGCGGGTAGGTGAAATTGTGCATGACCATCTTTGGATAGCCGGATGTTCCGCTGGTGAAGTAGAGGAGCATTGTGTCGTCGTTGTGTGTTGCCTTTTCCCCAATCGGACGCTCGAATTCGGCTGAACATGATTCCAGTTCCTTGTGGAAATCTATCCATCCGTCGCGCGCCCCCTGCACGGAAACGAGGTATTCCACGGAGGGAGATTTTATCATCGCTTCCTCTATGTTCTGCTGAATCATTCCGTCGTCGACAGCCACAATCATCTTTACGTCCGCGGAATTGTTTCGGTAAACTATGTCCTCGCTCAGAAGCTGTGTTGTCGCTGGAATGGCTATCGCTCCAATCCTGTGGAGGGCGAGTATAATCCACCAGAACTCATATCGGCGGCGAAGAAAAAGCATGACCCGGTCGCCCTTTTTGATTCCCTTTGAAACAAAAAAGTTTGCGGCACGCTTGGACCATTGCGAAATCTCACGGAATGTGAAAGTCTCGTCGCCATCGTTGTCGTCGCACCAGACCAGGGCCTTTTTCTCCGGACACTCGCGGGCATATACATCAACAACGTTGTACGCAAAGTTGAAGTTGTCCGGGACCGTTACCCTGTAGTCCTTCATCTGGTCGTAAGTGGCATCCCCGGGGATATTTATAAAGCGGTCAAGAAGATTCATAGATTTTTCCTTGCAAAAAAAATTACTTCGTAGAAGAAAGTCTTCTATAATAATATAATAAAAAAAATTGTAGATGTCATCCCAAATTTTTTGAGTAAAAATAACCAACACTCGTTGCTCTGTGTTCCACTGCATTCTAGCACGTATTAAGCCATCCACACGAATAAAAAAAACCGCCCGGAAGACCGGACGGCTTGGTTTGAATCCTGCAATAACTTAGAAGCGGTATGTCCAAGTTGTTGGGAATGTGATTGTCACATAAGGATCTGCGAATACAAGGTCAACACCTGTTGAGATTGTGTGGCGGCCAAATGTGTATGCAAATGTTGGTGTGGCTTCAAAGATGACTCCACGTCCGATGTAGTTCTCTTCAGCAGGCAGGTTTCCATCATGATAAGTTGTTGGATTGACATTGTTTACGCGGCTGAGTTTTGCGTTGAAGTCAGCAACACCCTTGAGTGTGATGTCCGTGCTGAATGCCTTTGTAAACTGATACTTTCCGCGGAGTCCGGCATAGAAGTCGAAGCAGTCATAGAAGTGCTTGTAGTACTTTGCCTTGTTTGGAACATTTTCAAAATTCGTATCCTTTCCGAGTGGACCTTCTTCTGCCTGTGCCAATCCTTCTGCAAATGTAACATAGCGACCGTCAAAGTTTGGAGACCTGTTCAGGCCAAAGTTTGTTGAAAGGTCAAAGTCAACGGAAATCCTGTCGTTCCAGCAGCTCAGGCCAAAGTCAAAGAGAGCAAGTCCCTCAACTCTGTACTCGCCGATGAATCCAACGATGTTTGCGTTAGGATACTGGTCGTTGACATCCCAGTACCAGTCGTAGTTGTGGTTGAACATCAAGCCGGAGTAGAGCGCCCAGCCCTCAAATCCTGTGAATGAGCCAAAGAGTCCGATTGAGGCATCGCATGGGTCGCTAACTGTGAAGTTACCCCAGTTGAGAATGTTGCGTCCAACGAGACCTACGGACCACATGTTCTTGTAGGTATAGTCAACACCAACATTGACCTTTGGAAGATTTGAAGAAATCTTCTGAGGATTGAGCCAAACATCTACATCCTCTGCCGGATTTCCTCCGAAGTATGAAATTACATCCAGACCGGCTGTAATTCTGAGGCCATTGATTGGCTTTACCAGAACACCGAAGTCGCTTCCTAGGTTTCCAGAACCCATGTGGAATCCAACTACAGGAAGATATGAACCTGGTGTATAGATGTCATCGCTCAGGAAGATTGTGAGGAAGTTCCATGGGCTGAACTCAAGATAGAAGTCCAGGTCTGTCCACTTGAGGTCCATAAAATGGAAGAAAGTTGTTGTGTCGATACTTCCTTTGAAGTAATCGCTATAAATATATCGAGGACCTGGCTGTGCATCCAAAGTCAACTCTCCAACTGCACCAAAGTTGAGCTTGTCTGAGAGGTACTCGGCTTCGATTCTTTCAGTAATTCCACCGAAAAATAAATCCACAGGAGACTCTGCGCCCTCTTCCCTAAAGGTGAGCTGAACAAGGTCAGACTTAAGGATGTTTGTGAAAGAC
The DNA here is from genome assembly GCA_002392275.1 of Treponema sp. UBA3870. Lineage (GTDB taxonomy): Bacteria > Spirochaetota > Spirochaetia > Treponematales > Treponemataceae > Treponema_D. The sequence continues at coordinate 1,662 of DGGQ01000213.1, read as the reverse complement.
ACTTCCGCAAATGCTGCTGAAGCACCCAGAGCAAGAGCCGCTACCGCAACGGCTATCCTTTTTTTTGTGAAAATCATAGATACTCCTTGAACCGTATTTACGGCTCGCACTTTATTCCTAAAGAATATTAAATGGAGAAACTAAAGTCAAGGAGACAAAGTTCCCCCTTGTTTTTTATCATTATACACCAAAAATATATATTATGCTAGGTCAAAAATTGTTTTTTCTCCAATTTTATAAAATTTGTTATATCCGGCAAGTTCTAAAAACTCTCTTTTGTGATTTTTTAGAGCTTGCCGTCGAGTTTAAAATCCCGAAATTACGTGCTTTTAAACATAGAATTTTCGAGGTTTCCATCCGTGTTAAAAATCAGTGCCGCCTGAAAAATCTTGGCAGGGTCACTTGACATTAAACTCCGTAGTTGATATATTATATAACATCATGGCGTCTTACCCAAGTGGCTAAGGGGATGGTCTGCAAAACCATTATTGGACGGTCCGATTCCGTCAGACGCCTCTCATCCGACTGTTTTGTGCAATTCCACCAGACAGCCGGATTTTTTTTTGCGGGGTCCACCTTGAAAAAACTTTTTTCTCTAATCCTTTTCGCGCTAATTTTTTCCGCACATATTTTTTCCGCATCGGGTGTTCTTTGGGGGGAGAAGGACATCAAAACGGTCTCTACACGCTGGTTCGACATAATCTATCCGTCAAGATCCGCGGAATCTGTTTGGGAGCTCTACAACTGCGCCGACCGTGTTTATGAGGAGGTCTGCTCCAATCTTGGTATAAGTCCGCAGTTCAGGATGACGGTCACAATTACCCCGGCGGTCGATGCCTTGAACGCCTACTTCACAAATTTTCCGTCAAACCATATCGTAATCTACGACTGTCCCGTTCCTGACAGCCTTGCGGTTTTCAACAATAATATGGAAGACAAGTTCAGACACGAGCTTACCCATGCGGTGACAATCAACATGCGCTCACCATTCTGGAAGGCTCTGGATTTTGTTCTGGGCGACTCATGGAATTTTGGCTGCTACATCACCATGCCTACTTTAATCAAGGAGGGGGCGTCCGTTGTCGAGGAAAGCAGGGGCGGCGGCGGTAGGCTCAACGATGGATTCTATCTGCACGTCCTTAGGCAGTCCGTTTTGCAAAAAAATTTCCAGTCTTACACGGAACTTACCGGGGCGAGGGACATCTATCCGCAGGGAAATCTTTCCTATGCATTTGGCGGACCATTTTCGGACTGGCTTCAGAAAGAGTACGGGATGGAGATCTATTCAAAATTCTGGTACACCGGAATCAACATGGGGGCGGTGACTTATGAGCATGCCTTCAAAAAAGTCTACGGATTTTCACTGGGCGAGGCATGGAAAAAATTTCTTGACTCGGTAAATCTCCCGGACATTCCAGAAAATCCAGATGATGTTGATGGTGTTGATTTTTACCGCTACGGAAAATCCTCGGGGAAGGTCTACACATCGCTTACCTCATGCCGCGACGGGATTGCGTGGATTGAATCTTCGACTGCTTTTTTTGCCCAAACTTTTGATGGCGGAATTGCTGGACCAAAAAAACTCTTTTCACTCAGCGGACTTTCTTCTATTAAATTCTCAAACGACGGACGCTTTCTTGCAGTCTCACGCATGGAGACAAA
>DGGQ01000185.1 GCA_002392275.1 Treponema sp. UBA3870 | reverse complement strand
CTCACCCCAAGTTTTTTTAGAATCTCCCCCACTTTTCCATCGCTTTCAGTCATGGCAAGAAAAACATGTTCCGTGGAAAGATACAAGTCGCCAAACGAGTCCATCTCTTTTTCGGCCTTGGCAATGACCTTCTGTGCGTCCTGTGAAAAATTTGTCTGGGCACCGCCGCCCCTGACACTTGGGTATGAATCAAGAGCCTTCTCGATTTCTTCAATCATGACGCGGGGCTTTATGTTCATGCTTTCGACCAATGGCAGAATCATTCCGTCCTTCTGGCCCAGCATTGCGTAAAGAAGATGCTCGCATCCAATCTCGCTGTGGTCCCTCTGTCTGGCAAGGGAATCTGCCTCCTGGATTGCCGACTGCATTTTTAAAGTCATCTGATTAAAATTCATATCGCCACCTCCATAAAAAAAATTTCTTATCTGCTCCGCATTTTAAATTGAATATAGTAAAATTTTTTTGTGAAAGCAAATTTTTATTCACGGAAGTTTTTTAAAACAAAGAAACCCCCGAAAAAATCGGAGGCGTTTTCAGGGATTCACACAGCTGCTAAATTTCAGGGAACTCGATTCCGCCATACTCGCAGACCATGTTTTCGATTCTGGCATACTCAATCTGCTCCAGGGCTTTCTTTATTTTTTTGAACACCTTAAGCTCCCCAGTTCCGGTTCCAGCTCCCGCAACCCTGAGGACCTTTCGCTTTCCCTCGGGACATTCGTAGTCTCGCAGGAACATGGCCTTGTCGTTGCAGAATCCATCGATATCCACCACATATTTTTTGTCGCTAATGCTGACGGACCAATGGAATTTTACATCGTCCTCGTCCTCGTCCGGGATTTCGGTAAACTCGTATGTAAGTTCCAGCTTTTTTGCTTGGTCCACGGAGAAGCAATATTTTCTTCCCTCCACCGAGACCATGACCGCAACCACGCCGTCGCATGTACCCTTCACTGTGAAGCACGAATTTTCAAGGGGCTTTCCAGTGTTGAGGCTGAACATTCTAGAACCGCTCATGTGGTAATATTGGTCAAGATGAGTCTTTCCCCAGTAGACCTCAAAATATCCGTTTGATTTTTTTGGTGTCACAACAAATTCTTCGCCGTCAAAAACAATCTTTCCTTCGACCGAAGTTTTCGCGCCCGGAACCGCCCAGCAGATTTGAGAATTCCTGTAGTCGGGGAAAGTGATTTCCTTTTCGTAATGCAGATTCCATGACATGGATCCGGACTGACACAAAAGCTCCGGATGCTCGGCAATATCGCTGTCGCTGACAGTGACGCTTCCATAGGTGGAGCTGGTGGTAAGCACACATGTGTTTGACTCGTTGGAGCCGACCTTAAAAAGAAGTTCCGCGCCACCTAGACTTATAAATTTTGATGGAAAATAGTTGTTCATCTGTTTGCCGTTCTGCTTGAAAATTCCGGCCTTGACCATGACGAAACTTGGCTGGACATATTTTTCCGCCTCGACATCCCTTGCCGAAAGGGTACCCGCAAGGGCGGAATGCAAATCCTCTTCGGAAATCTGCGAACGGTTTTTGAATCCAAGAATGCACTCGTCCGGTGAGATTGAAGGATTCACCACATAAAACTCAATAAAAAATACACGCTCCTCTCCAGTCACAGAGCTTGTGCCCGATGTGACCAGCCGCCAGTGGTCAAAACCTTCCCTCCTAAGACGGCCTTTGAGCATGTATCGTTCATTTCGATTAATTTTTTGACTTGCCATACGTTCCCACCAAAAATACAAATGAAAAAGACGGGAATTTAAAATACTCCCGCACCCCTTCCCTATCTTGTATTTTCGGCAGTAACAACAGACTATTTAAACATTTTCTGGATAGTTTTGTTTATGCCTTCCTTGTCTGCGGGAAAGTTTTCGTCAAGGAATTCAAAACATTCCTGGGCATTTCTTTGGACATGCTCGTACCAGATTGAATACAGCTCCGGCTCAAAGTTCTGACCAGGAAAAGGCGCACCCTGCACATCGGACACGAGCTGCCTAATCATTGACAAAAGTTTCTCAGCACTATCATCTCTTCCCATAATATTCTCCTAGTAATCCTCTAGAAACTTCGGGCCCTAGAGTTAACTTTGAAAGCACGATGTTTAACAAGCCTTTAATCCTCAGACCCAAAAACTCGTGGCAATCCCTAGAAAGCCACAGACACTGAACTTCCGGAGATTACCTAGTTGCTAATCTATTATAATGGCAAACTGATAATTTTTCCAGTGTTTTCTTTATTTTTCGGCAAAAATAGAGATTTTGGACAAAAAATTACAGTCGCGAATCTATCGTCTGGAATGGAGGCATTTTCACTGAATCTTTTGGCCGCGCTGTGCATGTCCCGGCTTTTTACAGAAAACAGTCTCCTGACCGATTTTTTCATGTCGCTTATGTTCCGTCCCTGCAGTACAGCGGAAAAAGCAATCTCGCCCTTTTCGGATGGGACCACGGGATCAAGAAGAACCGCATAACGACCGATTATCGATTTCTCCGTCTCCTCGTCCGAATAAACACGGTCCGCAGAATCTGCAAGTGCCTGCCTAATCACATGGGCTGACTCAAACGGCTTGGGGTCGCGGTATGTTCCGTAGGCGGTCAAGGCAGAAAGGGGATTCGGATGGATTCTAACACCGTAAGCACCTCCCTTCATCCTGATTAGGTCCCAAAGCTCGCTGTTGGACAGGCTGTGGCAAAGGACATATTCCGCCGAAACATTTTTCTCGCCATACTCCGATGAAGCGAAACTTGAGTACACGGTTCCGACAGTTCCATTTATCAGCACAAGCTCGTCCACAAAATCCGCGTCCATTTTTTTTCGGGACGGTGGATTTACAATCTCGCCCGGAAGCTCCGTCAGCGCAAGAAGTTTTTTTTCATTTACCCCGGGACGCTTTCCCAGTGGAACGAGATGCATTTTTTCTATAAAACCCGGGAGCAGCTTTTTGGTCTTCCTGATTCCATCCGCGTTTGACGTTATGTGCAGAATGGAGCCGCCCTTCAGAATCTTTTTCAGAACCGAGCGCATTATTGAGCAGACCTTTTTTGGCTCCAGATGTGAAAGCTCCATGCAGGTGTACGACGCTGTAAGACCGCTCCAAAGTTCCCTGAGGGTGTCGCTTCTGCTGGCCTTTCTCTTCGAACGGTAGAGCGCGTACTGTCCGGCGTAGGATGCAAAACTTGATGTATCGGAATTGACGGCGGAACGAACCAAGTCCATCATTCTTTCGGAATCGGAATAGTCAACGGTGGTAAGCATATCGGAAACCATGTCCAGAGTGTCCGCAATCTTATCCTCGAGAACGGCAAAGGACACAATCATCCAGTCCCGCCCAACGTAGTCCGCGTCTGGATTTCTTTTGTTGACAACCGGCATGGCATGGGACTCGGTGTGTCCAAAAATGTTCCCGGTCAGATAGAGCTGCATGTCGTTTCCCTCGCTCCAGGAAACATTTTTCCAGCCGACATCGGTGCATGAACCAGCCACCATCCCGGCGTATCTGTATTCAGCAGAACTCAGGCCGTCTATTGCAAAGCACAGGTCAAAATAGATTATCCCGTTGGTCGGCTCCGTGTTTGTGAACAGCTGTATGCCATTTATTTCGGAAATCTTTGTCGGACAGTCCCATGCCTTTGAATCAAGCTGGTCAAGCGTTATGCGCGGGATAAGTTTTTCCTCCTCAGGTCCCTCAACTTTTTTCTGGAAGGAAAGCATCCTGTCCAATTTTTTGAGCGCGGTCTCCTTTGTCAGTATTCCAAGCTCCCTGGCGATATTTTTCTTTTCGGTTGAAGCGCGGGTGTCGAGCCATTTTTGTGAGGGTCCGGCGGTAATCAGCGTGCATGACTTGTTGTCAAGAAAATACCTGTGGACCATTTCCGAAAGATAGTCCGGATTACTGCGCAGGCGGTCCCTAAGTTTTTTGAAGTCGCTGAAAAGTTCCAGTGATTCCCAAGGCTTTTCACCGTAAACCCATCCACGCAGACATCTTCTGAGCATGACAAGCCCCTGAGGTCCACCGTTTCTGCTGATTTCACGGTTGTAGAAGTCGAATGCCATGCAGACCCTCTCAAGCATGTTGGGTCCAAGCCCTTCACGACAAAGTTTTTCAAGGGAACCAAAAATCACGGAACGAATCTTCGTGGCATCCTTCGGGTCGGCACCCCTAAGACCGCATACAGCATTGTGGCACTGCAGGGTCAACGTCATCCCGGTCTGCGGCGCAATGTCATCACCAAGCCCGCTCTCCATCAACGCCCTTGTGATCGGTGCGGAATCGGAATTCCAGAGCAGATTGTTCAAAAACGTCAGCTCCATGCGAAGCTCTTTCATCGGGATTTCGGGGAAGTCCAGTTTCCAGGCGCAGAAAACAGAATTCTTTGTCTCACTCTCATTTGCCGGTCCGTAGATTTTGACTTTTTTTGGAAGCTCAGCGTCCACCCTGCATGAAGAATATTTGATTCTCCTTCCCGGATTTTTTATCCGCGAAAGAACATTTTTGTCGATAAAATCCAGCTGATCCTCGGTCGGGATGTTTCCATACAAAAACAGGAGACAGTTCGCCGGCCCGTAGTGCTTTTTGTGGAAGGCCTTGAAATCTTTGTAGCTGAGTGACGGAATCTCCATAGGGTCGCCGCCAGAATCGTTCACATACCTTGTTCCGGCAAAAACAACCTTGTCTATGTTCTCGGAAACCACGGACTCGTAGGATGAATATTTTCCCTTCATCTCGTTGTAGACCACACCCTGTATTGACGGTCTGGATTTTTCGTCAAACTCAATCCTGTGGCCCTCCTGCAAAAAGACCTCCTCCCTGAGCAGCGGAAAAAACACTGCGTCCGCGTAGACCGAGAATGTGTTGAAATAGTCCGCCCGCACAAGTGAGCTTGAAGGATACGCCGTGTAGTCCGGGCTTGTAAATGCGTTAAGATATGTAGCCAGACTCTGGTTTGAAAGTCTTGTGAACGGATCCCTCAATGGATATTTTTCAGATCCGCAGAGGACACTGTGTTCCATGATATGGGCAACACCGGTGCTGTTTTCCGCCGGGGTCCTGAACACAAAGGCAAACAGATTCTCATCATCATTTTTGAGGACGTGGAAAACCTCCATGCCGGTCCGTTCGTGCCTCAACCAGATTCCGGGAGCGTCACAGTCCTTTACACAGTCAACGGTCTCCAGGACACGGAAACCCTTGTACAAATCACCTTTTTTCATCAGACATACTCCTCATCATCACGTCCTTTTATGACAAGCTCCCCGACTTCCCAAGCACGTCTCAAATCCGCATAGAACTGGGACGTTATTCTTTCGCTGTCCGACCTGAGTATGTATTCCTTAAGCCTTTCCTCGTCAGCAATAATCTGTGCCCTGTTCTTGGACACATTTTTGAAAATCTTTTCACGGAATTCATCATTCTTACCGCGCAGAAGGATTACCAGGTCCGCATCCGTCATGTCGTGGAGCTTTTTCTGCATGTAGCGGTCGTCGCAGCCAATAACATCGTCCTCGGTGAACAGCCGCCGCCTCAAATCCGCACCAAGCTCGGGGTTTTCCTCGCTGAGTGTTGCGATTATTGAATACTCCGCAGAAGGGTCCATGCGTTTAAGAATCTGCGCGAGAGCGGTCCTTCCATCCAGATTCCGGGAGTTGGCTGTGTTCTGTGTCATCATTTTGTCGTGCAGACTTTTGCTCAGGTTTTCAAGAACCTCCGGAGATACGCTTTGCATTTTTGCGAGACGCATTATGACATCGGTTTTTACGTCCGTATCCATCCTGTTGATTATCTTGGCCGCCTTCTGTGGTTCAATCTGAGAAAGAACCAGGGCCTGGACAGCAGCACTTTCCCCGTCCAAAAGGATTCCTATCCGCTCGGCATCAGCGTCGGAAAGATAGTCAAATGGTTTTCCGTTCGGATGTTTTACGACCTTCGCAAGAACCTCGTTAGCTTTCTGGCTTCCATAGGCCTTTGTAAGTATTGTCCGTGCGGTATCAACTCCACCGGACTCCCTTGCTTTTGTCAGGAGTGATTTGAATTCCTCGATTACCGCGCTGGCATCCTCGGGACTGACGTAGCGTATTGACGCAATCTCCGGGATAATTTTTTCGGTTTGCTCCTCGGTAAGATGCGGAAGGATTTTTGCGGCCTCGTCGATTCCAATGACCACCAGAAACTTCGCAACACGCCGGTAGATGCTTTCCTTTTCGCCTTCCTTTTTTTCCTGCTCCGGGACCATTATCAGTCCACCGGATGTAAGTCTGGACGCGGCCTCCTTCACTTCCTCCTCGGTTGTGTTTTTCTTTTCAAACCACGCTCCATTTTTTGCGGCAAGACGGGCGGTTTCCTCTGCTTTTTTGTCCTCAGCTGATTTTATATCGCTTCCCTTGGCGAGATTCTTTTTTGTCGAATATTTTGGTCCCCCATCCCCCTCGATGGGTCCGGAACTCTGTTTTTGCGCGGGGGCACGTGTGGACACATTTTTTTGGGCCGCAATCGCCCTGTCAAGGCTCTGTCTGAATGCCCTCTGTATTTCCTCTGGCGATTTTTTTTCGGCAGGGGTTTTTTCCTGCTTTCTGCTGATTTTTTCAAAAACGGGAGTGTAGACGACAGCCTTCTGGTCTTCCGACTCACCACCGGCAGTCTTTTGGGTCTCCTTCGCGGAAGTTCTTTTTGTTCTGTTATAGGCATTCAGCCTGTAATCATTTAAATTCATAAAGCCATTCTATTTTATATGCGACGGATTATCAAGGGCAAATTTATAGTAGAAAATGCAAAAAAGAAGAAAAAATTAAAAAAAATTGAAAATAAGCTAAAATTTAAGTAAAAAATTCCGATATTTAAGCAAAAGTTATTACAAAGGATATGCAAATGGACATCTACAGCCTGAACAGAAAAAACAAGACCAAGCCAAGACTGAAAATCAAAAAAACACGGTCATTCCTTTCAATGTGCTTAAACTCTGGAGCGAAAAAAATGCCCCCAATCATCTTCCCCAAAAAATCGGAGACAAGAAAAAACTAGACCCACGGTCCAGTGCTTTTGGGCAACATTGGGAGCCAGAACCATCTATGCAGATACTGACTCCCTACCACCCGAAGCCTGGAACCAGCTGACTAGCACAGGAAGTTTTAATCAGCAAGTTCATGCAATCTCTTGCAAGTATTCGTGCTGTAAAAACTACTGCGAAATTGCGGACTTTTGGCAAGTACTGAAATTTTGGATTGTCCAGTGCCTGCCATGGGGTCCGGGCGGATTGTATTATCCGAAAGTCGCTATGAAAACACCCGCGGCTATTGCCGTTCCGATTACTCCGGAGACATTTGGTCCCATTGCGTTCATCAGAAGGAAGTTTGACGGGTCACATTCCTGTCCAACCTTGTTTGAAACTCGGGCCGCCATAGGAACTGCCGAAACTCCAGCCGAACCAATGAGCGGATTGATTTTCTTGTCCTTCGGGAGGAATACGTTCATAAGTTTTGCCATGAGGATTCCGGCCGCGGTTGCAACTGCGAATGCCACAAGACCAAGGACTATGATTCCGAATGATTTTCCGTTCATAATCTTTTCCGGTGTCATCTGACTTCCTACTCCAAGCGAAAGAAGGATTGAGACTATGTTCATCATCTCGTTCTCCATTGTCTTTGAAAGACGCTGGACACTTCCGACCTGCTTTACAAAGTTTCCGAACGCGAGCATACCAATCAACGGGGCTGCCGGTGGAAGAAGGAGAATGGTAATCACAAGAAGGACCAAAGGGAACAGGATTCTTTCTGTCTTGCTTACCGGACGAAGCTGCTCCATGTGGATTAGCCTTTCCTTTTTGGTCGTAAGGAGCTTCATGATTGGTGGCTGAATCATCGGGACGAGAGCCATATATGAATACGCAGCGACCGCAATGACCGCCATGAGTTCCGGGGCAAGTTTTGCTGATACGTAGATTGACGTAGGACCGTCCGCACCACCGATAATCGCGATTGCCGCCGCCTGCATGATATTGTAGTCGGTGTTGAGTCCCGGAATAAGGTTCATAAGCGCGACACCGAACAATGTGAAGAACACTCCGAACTGTGCGGCTCCACCAAGCAATGCGGTCTTTGGATTTGCAATCAGCGGACCAAAATCTGTCATGGCTCCAATTCCCATGAAGATGAGCATTGGGAAGAACTCGTTTCCGACTCCGGCCTTGTAGATTATGTGCAACATTCCATCCGGTCCGTCACCCATTCCTGCTCCAAGTATGTTGACAAGCACGGTTCCAAATCCAATTGGAATCAGAAGCAGAGGCTCAAATCCACGTCCCGCCGCAAGATAGATAATCAAAAAGCCCACGAGTATCATAACAAGATACTGCCATCCGGGAGCCTTTTTTCCTGCGAACGGGTCAGAGCTTTCGGCCTGTTCCTTAGCAATTTTTTCAGCATTCTCGGCAGCAATTTCCTCTTCGGTCGCCCTGTGAATCATTTTATAGATTCCGGTGGACTTCCCGATGTTCACGAAGAAATCCTTCACGGAGATGTCGTGCTTTCCGTTCCAGTCCTCGGTTCCCTTGATCACATGGTCCATACCGGTGGTCTGGACTGAGCTTGCAGAGTCCTGGGCAAAAGTCTTTGTGAACACTGACATCACTCCCGCAATCGCGAGAATGGCAATCATAATCAGGGCTATCTTTTTATTTTTTTCAGCTTTTGAAACTGGCATACTGTTCCTCGCTCCCTAGCAGATTTCAGCAACAGGCTGTCCGCTTGCAATCTGTGAACCGGCGGAAACCAGGAAATGAACTTTTCCGGAAGCACCGGCCTTAATCTCCAGTTCCATTTTCATTGACTCGATGACAATAATCGTGTCGTTCGCACCAACGTTCGCACCCTCGCTTACGGCAGTCCTAAGGAACACACCGGCAACAGGAGCCTTGACAGGTTTTCCTGAACCACTTGGAGCAGCGGCAGGAGCTGGTGTCACAGGAGCTGGAGCAGAGACAGGAGTTGGGGCGGCAACAGGAGCTGGAGCAGAAGCGACCCCACCAATCTTCGCGATGGTCTGGGCGCTTGTAATCTGGGTTCCGGCAGGTACTGTGTATGTTATGCTTCCAGACTCAGGAGCCTTAACCTCAAGCTCCATCTTCATGGACTCGATTATGATTACGGTCTGTCCCTTCTCTACCTTTGTTCCGTTTGAGAAACACTGCTTGAGCAATGTACCCGCGACAGGTGCCTTAACATCAACACCGCCAGAAACAGAAGCAGTTGGCGAAGTGGCAGGTGCAGCGGAAACAGCAGGCGCGGCTCCAGGTGCTCCGAATGTAACATTGTATGGAACGCCGTTTACGTTGACGCTCATATTGTCTCCCGCAGGACCGGATGTCACATTGTATGCGGTTCCGTTTACCGTGATTGTGTATGAGCCACCCTTGTTTTCTTTCTTTTCAGCGGCAGGTGCGGCAGGCTTGATTCCGAATGTGGCTTTTGCATCGACAGGACCCTTTGAACGTTCAGCGAAGAACTTTGGCGCAACATTCGGGAACATAGCATAAGTAAGAGTGTCCTCGTCAGAACCGTCTCCACCCTTTTCCTTTGATTCGGCAACCATCTTGTCCCACTCCGGTTCCATCAAATCGGCAGGGCGACATGTGACAACGGCATCCATCTTGTTCTGTTCGAGAGCCTTCTTTACAAGATCCGGGTTAGCATCGGTCGGGAGCTTTCCGAATCTACCTGTGATGAGGTTTCTGAAATCCTGTGTCATTGTTGTGTAGCGGCCCATCAGAACATTCATTACGGCCTGTGTTCCAACAATCTGTGAGGTCGGTGTAACGAGAGGAACATATCCGGCATCCTTGTGGACTTTTGGAAGCTCGGCAAGAACATCATCCATCTTGTCTCCCGCTCCCTGCTGCTTCAACTGGTTCTCAAGGTTGGAGAGCATTCCGCCTGGGACCTGTGAAAGAAGGATGCGTGTGTCGGCGCCAAGGAACTTTGATTCAAGGGATGCATAGTGTGTGCGGACTTCGCGGAAGTATGCGGCAATCTCAAGGAGAGCCTGGGTGTCAAGCTTTGTGTCAAGGTCCGTGTTCTTCAGCATCTCGACAATGGTTTCAGTTGGTGAGTGGGAAGTTCCCATGGCCATTGATGAAATTGCAGTGTCAAGCACATCGGCACCAGCTTCGGCAGCCTTAAGCTCGGTCGCAACAGAAAGTCCTGTCGTTGAGTGAGTGTGGATTTCTACAGGAAGGTCGCAAGCCTTCTTTACAGCCTTTACAAGGTCATAAGCAACATAAGGCTTAAGCAAACCGGACATATCCTTAATACAGATTGAATCTGCTCCAAATTCTGCATAAGTCTTTGCAAGCTCTGCATATTTTTCTATTGTATGGTAAGGAGTTACGGCATAAGAAATTGCCATCTGAACATGCTTGCCGGTCTTTTTAGCGGCCTTTGTAGCGCGTTCAAGGTTGCGTGGGTCGTTGCAGGCATCAAAAATACGGAAAACGTCAATACCGTTCTTTGCACAGGCTTCAACAAACTTGTCTACAACATC
>DGGQ01000074.1 GCA_002392275.1 Treponema sp. UBA3870 | reverse complement strand
GGGCACTGATACCGATATTACGAACCTTGGTAATATCAAAAGCCATATTGTTTACCTCTCAAAAAAGAATTTCCAAAATAGGTTTCCTAAAACACCGGCGATTCCCAAAAACTTGCAGGTCCATTATGGGAATCCCCCCAGTATAGTTGATAAACTATAAATGAAAGTAACATAAATTTCAATACCGCTACTGGCCGACGATGAAAAATTCTCTCGCGTCCTTCGCAAATTTTTCGGCATCTTCCTTTGAGGTAAACGCAGCACGGTCAATCTGCGGAAGCGGTCCCCATTTTGTTGAGGCAGCATAAAAACGTGCGTCATCGGAAATGCTGTCGTAGGCTCCGCTCTGTGAATGTACCGGGGCAAATGTCGTCACATTGGAAAGCTGCTCCTGGACATCAAGAGACACCAGATAGTCCTCCAGATTTCTCAGCGACTTTTTGTTCGAGCGCGGAATCATCACAATCTCGTGCGCAACAAGCCCGTGATCCATTTCGGGATTCTCCACCGGGAACCTGTATGCGGAATAGTTGTAGCCCACCATCCTTGGAAGATTTCTGTAATAATCCAAAGGCATGGCACTGACATAGAAGGACCTGTACTGCATCAGGTTGAACAAATCCGTCCGTCCAACCAAGTACCACTGACGCTGCAGAAGCCCCCTGGACTGCCAGTCAAAAATTTTTTCAAGCACCGACCTGAGAGAAAGACTTGCGCCATCCGGAGTATTCACGAGAACATCATCAAGCACAGCTCGGAAATCTTTTTTTTCGGAAATATTTTTCACAAGGGCCTTGTATCCATCCGCACCAAGCACACTCTCCACGGCCATCGACAAAAATCCGTAGAAATCCTCATCCTCTGCACCAGCAACAAGCATCGGGAAAGAAAAGTTCCCCCTGTCGGTCTCCATGTCAGTCTCTAGATCCGCCAAAGTCTCCGGTCCGGAAAAATCATTGTACGTGGATGCGTCCTTACAAAAAAAGAGAGGAACATGGTCATAAAGGATTGGAAGCATGCGGCTCTTTCCATCAACAAGACCGGACCTTCTCACAGCCTGGGGCATCTTTGAGTACGCCTGCGCCGGAATGTCAACGCCAGCCTTCGCGAGACTCTCCGCAAGCACACCGTTCCACATAAAAACCGCGTCATATTTTTTTGACTCAGCAACAGAAAAACCCGAGCCGCCATCAATAACCGTCACATCAAATTTTTCGCCAGAAGAACCCACATATTCCTGAATCTTTTCGGAAACATTCTTCGGCAAGCCATATATCGCAATCCTGTTTTTTCTGTTCGCAAGCCCCAGCGAAATCCCAAGAACAAGTCCCGCAACAAAACAGGCCGCAACAACAATTATGCCAACTCTTTTCTTTTTATCCATACAAACCCCTCTCGGACATATCAAAAACTGAAGTTTTTAGAGACTCCATCTATCCAAATAATAAACCACACAAAAACTTTATTCAATCTCAACAAGCGAGGGGCTACTGGTCATAGCCGGTGCTGTAGTCAACAAAATCCGGGATGTTCTTTGCAAGCTCCTGCATCCTTTTGTCGGTATCGTTGATTGTGTCCGCAATCGACCTGAGCTCGCTGCTGATGTCGTCCGGCATCTTGTAGTCCTTTTTGTAGTGAAGCTGATGCTCCAGCGCCGCCCAAAAATCCATGGCGATTGTGCGAATCTGAATCTCCACGGGAATCTCCCGCTTCATGTCGCTAAAGTACACCCCAACCTTCACAATCACGTGCAGACTTCTGTAGCCGCTCTTCTTTGGATTCCTTATGTAGTCCTTCATCTCAATCAGCTCAACATCGTCCTGCTGGAGAAGCATCTGGGTAACATGGTACACGTCGCTGATAAACGGACATGTAACACGTATGCCCGCAATGTCATACAGTTTGGAAACCATGTTGTCCATAGTCACCGCCAGCCCCTTTCGCTGAAGTTTTTCCGCAATGCTCAGAGGGTCCTTGATTCTGCTGGAAATCGTCTCGATTGGATTCCGCTTGTGCCTGCTCGAGAACTCGTCCTCCAGAATCTCAAATTTTGTAGTCACCTGCTTTATCGCGCTCTCGTACATCATCAAAAGATTCTGGAACTCAAGTGCCGTGCTCATTATGTCCGACGGCGAAGAAAGAATGTTCCGATTGTCATTGACAGTCTTACGAATAATCAGTTCCTTGTTCATAAACTCAAATATAGTCAAATTTTTTCGGGCAATCAAATTTTTTGAGGGGGAAGTCTCCCCCTCGCTCCAAACCTACGGTTTTCCGCTACCCTCTCTGCGGGATAGCTCAGATTTTCCCCGCCGCCACCGCCACACGCCGCCGGAGCCTCTCCTCCATGCCCGCAACGCCCAAAAATCGCGAGTTTTTACGTTTTTTTTGCGAAGCAAAAAATGGAGCCTTCGCGACAGCTTGCGACATGCCCTCAATACCCATCAATCACGAGTTTTTACGTTTTTTTGCGAAGCAAAAAATGGAGCCTTCGCGACCAAGTAAAAACTCAAAGAGCAAGCAACAGCTTGCGACATGCCCGCAACGCCCAAAAATGGAGTCTTCGCGACAGCTTGCGACATGCCCTCAATACCCATCAATCACGAGTTTTTACGTTTTTTTGCGAAGCAAAAAATGGAGCCTTCGCGACCAAGTAAAAACTCAAAGAGCAAGCAACAGCTTGCGACATGCCCTCAATGCCCAAAAACTTGTATATTTTTCTAAAAAGTATTACCATGCATGGAAAAGGTAATACCATGGCAGGAATCAGCATAAAAACGGACCCGGAAACCAAAAAACAGTTTTCAAAATTCTGCGACGATGTTGGCATGACAGTATCGGGGGCAATCAATCTTTTTATGAAAACAACCGTCCGCGAAAACAGAATACCATTTGAAATCAAGGGGGAGTCCGAACCGGACGACGAATGTGAAAGCCTGCTCAGGGATTTTGAATCAAAACGCGACTACCCCGGGTTCGGGACCGCCGAAGAACTATTTGACGACGAAGACTTCTAGCAACAGACAAAAAAAAAGCCACGGACAGAACCGCGGCCTGCATAAAACAAAACATGTTTTAGAGTGACACTTTTTCGTAAGGGCTTATCGCCTTGTCGTTCTTGTAGATTGTAAAATGGAGGTGGGGACCCGTACTCTGGCCCGTGCTTCCGACCTTTCCAATAATTGTCCCCTGGTCCACATACTGACCGTACTTCACGTTGATCTGACTCATGTGTCCGTACAGAGACTTGTATCCAGAGGTATGCTTGATTATGACATAGTTTCCATAGACACTTGTGTATCCGGCAGTGACAACCGTTCCGGCAGCGGTGGAGTAAATCGGTGTTCCAGTCGGGCATGCCATGTCCAAACCGTTGTGGTAGGACCTCTTGCTTGCGTCGAAAGGATTCACACGCCAACCGAAAGGCGAAGAAATATAGTAGGAACTCTTCAACGGTTTTTTGAAAGATGTTCCGCTGATTTCCGCGCGCTGGTCGTTCGTCAGTTTGTCGCCGTACAAAAACAGGGTATGCCCAACAGAAAGAGCCTCGTCGACTCCCACGTTGTTGATTTTTGAAAGGTACTGTGTGTCCAGATTTATCTTCTTCAGTTTGTTCTCGGACTTTACAATATCCTCAAGCGTCTCGCCCTCTTTGCTGACCTCATACAGGATTCCGTTCAGCGAAGGGATTCTGAGATATGTTCCAGTGGCCATCCTTGTTGCGTTCGTGACACCGTTGACACTAAGGATTGTGTCCAGCGAAATCTTGAACATGGAGGCAACAAGGGATGCTGTCTCACCGTTCTTCAACTTGTATACTGTATAGTATAGGTCGCTGTCTTCCTGATAGTTTTCTTTTTCAACACTCTTTTTTGCGACCACATCAAGTTCAGCTGTGGCGGCATTATCCAAGGAACCCTCGCCAGACTCCGCAATCCCGGCGGTGCCAGAAACAGCCTCAGATTCAGCCGCATCCACGACCGCAGCATCCGAATCACCATGAACCTCAAGACCGGACGCAACCAAATCAACCTCGTCCTCACCAAATCCGACAGGGGCTATGGGTTCCTCCGACTGCAATGTGGCAAAATCAATATACTCTGGCTTCATGTCGATAAGGGGATCATAATTCGCACCACCCTGTCCGGTATAGTTGTTGTTGTGGACCACACCGAGCGTAAGACCGACAACCAGGCCCGCGCTAAAAAGCACGGAAAGGGAACAGGTGAGCGCATACTTCAGATGCGTCCTTGCCTTGAGTCGCTTGCTGTAACAAATTTCCTTAGAAAACGTATATTTCTTCATAACCTAACCTGTCTATCAAATCTGCTGCGGCCCATACATTCGTCCAGACCAACTATTCATTGGAGTCAACGGATTTTGGTTTCCTTTTTAGTCCAACAAGATAAGTCTCAAACGACTCCGTCCTGCAGGCTTCCGGCTTGAACCCCTTAGCTGACATAAAAATCTCTCTCATTTTTTGAAGCTCTTTTTGTTGGTCGCCGTTCTGGAAAATCTTTACACAAAAATTTCCATTGGGCTTGAGCATTTGCTCCGCATACCAAATAGCCATCTCAACAAGTGAACGGGATCGGGCCGTGTCTATGGTCCTGTTCCCGGTGGTCAAAGGGGCTGCGTCACACACCACTAAATCGTAGGGTCCCTGCTCTCGGATTTTATTGCGGATTTCCTCACTCAACAGGTCCCCCTGAAAAAAAATCAGGTTGTCGCCCTTAACAGACTTGGACAGAGGGTTCAAATCCACAGATACCACTTTACCACAATTATTTAAATTACGCAACAGCCACACGGTCCAACTGCCTGGAGATGAACCCAAATCGAGAACAGTGTACCCTTTTTTGAGCATTCCGAATCTCTGGTCTATCTCCTGCAACTTGTAAACACTCCTTGCGGGGTAGCCCTCCTTGAAGGCTTTTTGCGACCAGTAGTCCGGCTTGCTGTAGCTGTTAGACTTCGACGGCATATCAGTTTAATCGGCAGATTTTCCTAAAAACTTTAGCCCGGCAAAGCCTGGCGAGCAAATCTGGAACAGACTTAAAACTAGGCCTGAATCTTGATGTGGAGCCGCTTTATAAAATAGTCCAGGTTGCAGGCAAAAAATGCGAACGTGTAGATTACAATCGCCATGGCAGAGACTGAGTAGACAGTGAACATCAGTGTCTTTGATTTCATCGAGAGGATTCCGCACACGAGTATCGAAATCAAGAGGAACGCACCAAAGAAAATCCAGCTTCCAATCGACACCCTGTGGGTCTTGGGTCTGCGACCAAAATCAATCTGCGCGACTATTTTTCTTACCTCCGCGACATCCGCGCCAACAGGAACCTTCAGCGGCTCTGAAGCAATTTTTTCGGCGTGAACAAAATCCTTCACCTCGCGACGGCATGACGGACAGCTGATTATATGCGCCGACAGATAGCCAGGAATCCGCTCACCCTTGTCCAGCGAGAGATATTTGTTCATATAGTATTCGCAGTCGTGTTTCATGTTTCCTCCATAATAAATAGAATAAAAATACTAAAAGCAAAAATTCAAATCCGAATCACCCGGAGCCGAAATCCCTGAGCTTGTGTCGGAGAATCTTTTTTGCGCGGAATATGTGGCTCTTTATTGTGTTGACCGGAAATCCCGTCACAGAAGATATTTCCTCGTAGCTCATGTCGTGGAAAAAATAAAGGTCAAGACAGACGGAATACTTTTCGGGCAGCTCCACTATGGCCTCCTTGACAGCATCCTGTGTCAGCCTCCGAATCTGGAGCTCCTCGGGGCCATCCATTTTTGACGGGAAGTCCATCCAGTCCTGGATTTCGTCCGCAGTCTTTGTCCGTTCCCTTGTGTTCAGCGCGGTCGTGAATGCTATCCTTGTAAGCCATGTCGCGAACGAGCTTTCACCCCTGAATGTTGACAGTTTTTTAAATACCTTGAGGAAGACTTCCTGCACAAAATCTTCCGTGTCGGCGGAATTTTGAAAAAAGCGATGCCCCAACGCCTGGACCCTGTTATAATAGAACGAAACCAGAGTGGCAAACGCATCCGGGTCGCCATCAATTGCGCTCCTTATCAGGTTCCTGTCACGGCGAAGAATCTCTTTGTCTTCAGCTTTTTTTTCCGGGCTAGTTTTCATTTCCCGTTTTCTTTTTGGAATCTGGATTTAGTCTATAGAATACAAGCAGAGAAACCCCGATTGCGAATGGAACAAGTCCACCGAGGGCAGCCCACGAGACTCCGTGAATCCAGAAAAACATTACGGAAAGAACCAACCCCACCGCAGTGAGAAAAAGTCCCGAAAGCAGCGAAAAAACCGGAAGATTGAATTTCAGCGGCTCGTAAGTGTTGTTCATGATTTTGAGCTTGGTCTCCCTGTGTCTCCACAAAAGCGCGAAGAAGATGACCGTGGCCCCGCAAACAATGCCGACGACCGGTATGAGTGAAACTATAATCTGGGCGGCTGGAGAGATAGTCTGTTCCAATGCATTCTCCTGAAAAAAGATTTTACTTGCAGAATTTTGACACGCCCATTTGTATAAGGTTGCAGAAATCGAGATGGAATCAAAGGTTTTCATCAAAGAAAATATACTCGTCAAAATACAGGGCATCGATATCTCCAAGCACAAGCTGCTCATTGATTTGGCTCCTGAGTTCGTCCTTGACTTTCTTTTCCCCTAGCGCAAGGAGTTGGGATTTTGTTCTCGCTGAAAAATATGTGCTGACAAGGGACTTTAAGAGCCTGTCCTTCTGCGAGATTTCCTCAAAAAGCTGGATGTCGTCCTCTGGATACGCGAACCATGGGGAAACAACCAGAATAGCCTTGCCCTTTCCGTCAGACTCCCCGGGAATCGAGACACGCATCTGTCCAAGATTTGTCGTGGTCAGTTTTTTTGAGGAGCGTCTTGAACGGTTCACCACTTTTTCCGGGCTTGGGTCCGAATGTCTGTAGGCATGTCCAAGGCTTCCTTTTTTTGATGCGAAAGCAACAACGGTTCCCAAAATAAAAACCGCGGCGACACCAATCAGCACAAAAAGAAGAATCTTTGGAAGTCTGGATTCTCTATGCGCCTGTGGATATGGGTCGTCCTCGAATCTTCCGTACTGGCCGCCAAATTGATTTCCGTCCAAATTTCCTGGACCATAGTTTCTTTCGTCGTACATTTTTCCCCTCAATCCAAATTTTTTACCTGGTATGGTTTCAGCAAAGCAAGAGTCTTTGTTGAAAATTTTCCGTCCGAATCCACATGCCCCGGAATCCGCGCGACAAGATGCACACCATCATCCAGCCATTTCTCGGATTCTATGGTTCCATTTTTTCTGACAGCCTCGACCAAATCCGAACGGTCCACCGGGACAAGATAGTTCGCGACAGTTCCCAAAAGATTTTCGGTCATGCCGGCTACAAAAGTGTCAAACCCTTCGCCCGTTTTGGCACAGACATGCACCGCCCCAGGGAAATGTGCGTCCAGATCCGCAAGAAGAACATGGTCCCCGCTGATTTTGTCAATCTTGTTCAGAACGACCATCCTGGGAATGCCGTCCGCGTGGATTTCCTCCAGAACCTTCAGCACCTGCGCATACTGGAAAACAGCCTTCTCGTCGCTTGAATCAACAACAACCAGAAGCAAATCGGCAAGGGAAGCCTCCTCCAGTGTGGAACGGAAAGCATCTATCAGTGTGTGGGGCAGATTGGAGATGAAGCCAACCGTGTCCGTAAGAAGAACCTGCGCCGCCTCGGATATTGAAAACTTTCTCGTGGTCGGGTCAAGCGTGGCAAAAAGTTTGTCCTCGACAAAAGCCTCCGCACCTGTCAAGGCATTAAGAAGACTCGACTTTCCTGCGTTCGTATATCCAACAAGGGCGCAAGTCGCAACGGATGTCCTCTCCCGCTGTCTGCGCTGGGTCTGGCGGTTCACCGAAACCTGCTCAAGCTCCTTTTTTATTTGAAGAATCTTGTCCTCAATCTGTCTGCGGTCAAGTTCAAGCTGGGTCTCGCCGCTACCCTTGGAACCATAGTTTCCGCCACGCTGCCGGGCAAGATTTCCGTACATGTGGCTGAGCCTTGGGAGCGAATATGTGAGCTGGGCCAACTGGACCTGGAGAGCGGCCTCCTTTGTTCTTGCCCTCTGAGCAAAAATCCTGATTATGACCTCGTTCCTGTCGAACACATTGATTCCCGCAAGTCTCTCCCAGTTTCTTTGCTTGGACGGAGAGATTTCCCAGTCAAAGATTATGCAGTCGGCAAAAACTTCCTTGGCCCGGTCCACAATCTCCTGCGCCTTTCCGCTACCAATTCCGTACACAGGATTCGGCTCGATTCTGGCAAGCACGACCATCTGCACGGTCTCCATGCCGAGTGTGTCCACGAGACCCTTGAGTTCCTTTGGTTCCTCATCATTTTTATTCGGAGCGCCCACCAGAAGACATCTGGGCTTTTTTTCCTGCTCCTCCTGAACATTAACCATGCGGATATTCTACATATAAAAGAGAGTAATTACAATATTGGATTTGAGAAGCACCAGCCAAAACATTCCCTTGACACGATTACGCCATTGACGCATTATATAGATATGGAATTCATAGAGACACCTATTTTTACAAAAACAATAACAGAACTCCTTTCGGATAAAGAGTATTCTGATTTCCAGAAATATCTTATTGAAAATCCAGAAATAGGAGATATTGTAAAAGGCGGCTCCGGCATTCGCAAAGTTCGATGGAATCTCGCAAACCGAGGAAAACGTGGAAGCATAAGAATTATATACTATTACAAGGTTGTAAACAATCAGATATTTTTGCTTTATGTATACACCAAAAAGAAGAAATCTGATTTATCTGAATCTGAAAAAAAATTATTTGGCGAAATAGCCAAGGAGTTTGCAAAATGAAAGAAAAAGAATTTGATTTCAACGAACTTATGGAAAGTATGCAGCAGGCAGTAGCCATCTCAAAAGGAGAAATGAAGCCATCAAGAGTTTTCGTCTATTCTCCACTCAATGTAAAAGAAGTACGAGAAAAGACGAACAAAAACCAGGAAGAATTTGCGAACATGATAGGTGTGAAAGTCGGAACACTACGAAATTGGGAACAGGGAAGGAGAAAACCAGCCGGAGCTGCCCTTGCGTTACTAAAAATTGTTGCCGCAAACCCCCAATACGTGGAGCAGGTCTTGCGAGTTTAGACTAATTTGTTTTCCATCCCATGCAACACGAGAGTGAAATAACAAAATTTTATTTGATAATACCCCCCCATGGTATAATCAAGCTATATTCACAACCTTAAGGAGGGTTTTACATGAAAAAGACAAAACTTGTTATCGTCGCACTGTTCGCGGCATTGGCGGTAGCTCTGGTGACAGGATGCCAGAACACTGCAAGCGGAGCAAATGAAAACAGCAGCACAACAACACAGACAAATCCGTTGGCAGGCAACACCTACAAGTCAACAACTGCAAAGATGGGGAACTCTGCAACAACGCTGCAGGAAGGTGTCACTGCGACAAACTACGTCACACTCACTTTTGCGGCAACAGGAAGCTCAGTAACCATGACTGGAGCAGGTGACATGTCCGAGTGGACTGGCACAGCCTCATATACATTGAGCGGTACCACACTCACAATAACCGCCCAAAAGGAAGGAATGGGCACAGTGACAATGACAGGTACTGTAAGTTCAGACGGCGCGACAATCACATTCCCCGCTGCAAAACTTTTTGAACACGATACCGGAGAGGTGTGGATGTCCGCAACCTACGTAAAACAGTAAGTCCTTTTCACGGACACAACAAAGAATCCCCCGCCGACATTGCCGACAGGGGATTTTTTATTTTCACAATCCACTCTACGACGGGCAGAATGGTGATATGCACCCCACCCCCTTGAAAAAATCGGTCAAAATGTTAAACTTTTTAAAGAAAGCGATTTTTTTTGAAAACAAAATGGGATAAGGTCCACCAGGACCAAAATGGGAGATTTTAATGCGCTTTATAAGTACAAGAAATGGAAACGATTCCGTAAGCTTCAGGGACGCACTTCTCAGATGCATGCCATCAGATGGTGGTCTTTATGTTCCATGCGACACGGAGGATTTGAGGCACTGGATTCTGTATGCCGATGAAAACACTTCATTCGCTAACCTTGCCGGAACTTTGACATCAGCCTTAATCAACAAGGAATTCAGCCCAATAATCTGCGAGACGATAGCGACCACGGCATTCTATTTTGAGCCGCAGGTAAAACAGTTGGGTCAGAATCTTTTTGTGCTGGAACTTTTCCATGGACCGACGGGAACCTTCAAGGATTTTGGAGTCTCATATCTTGCGGCGGCACTCGAGACAATCCTCCGCTACAATGACGAAAAGGCGATTCTTCTTGATGCCACGACCGGAAATCTTGGAGCAAGTCTCGCCACTGCACTGAGGGGGAAAAAACTTGTAAAATCGGTCCTGCTCTATCCAAAGGGAAAAGTCTGTGGACTTGAGGAAAGCGACCTTGTTTGGAATGGGGGAAACCTATATCCAATCGAGGTGGACGGAACGGAATCCGACTGCCGCAACATGGTTAGAAAAATCTTCGCCGACCCTGATTTGGTCAAAAAATACAACCTTACAGTCGCTAACACAGCGAACATCGGACGTATTTTGCCCCAGACTTTCTTCTACACATTCGCCTTCACCAGAATCAAAAAACTGATTTCGGGAGCAATCTATTACAGCATGAGCACCGGCAACTACGGCAACCTGATTTCTGGACTCTATGGATGGCAGCTCGCGCTTCCGGTAAACGGATTCATACTTCCGACCGACAGAAACCTCAAGCTGGACGCACAGGGAAACGTGCAGATTCTGGACAGCCATGTTCCAATCGAAAAACGGAATCCAGCGGACCCTGCGGATCCATCAAATCTGGAGCGTCTGGAAAACCTGTTCAAGGAAAACTCGTTGATGCTCCGAAGCTTTGTCTACCCGGCGGACGTAAGCGACGAGGAAGCGGACAAGGCATGCAGGGAGCTTTTCATAAAATACAAATACTTTGCGGACAAGGAAACAAGCGCGGCATACGCGGCATCAAAACTTCGCGCGGAAATAACCGATGACGACGATTCGGCCGTGGTACTGATTGCAAGGGACTCCCCACTGAAGGACAGTGCGTTCGTGCGTAAAAACATTGGAGAAATCCCTGCGATGACAGAGAATGTTGAAAAAAGCCAGAGACCGTTCTCAATCAGCACGCCGGTAATCACCCCGGACAACATGGACTATGTGACAAGCGTCCTGAACTCTCTGAACCTGCAAAGGATTTTCTGATTTAAGGAAACACAGTATAATCCGAATGCTGATTAATGCTTCCCGTATTAACCAGCGGGCGCGAATCTGGCAATCAGAATTTCACTTTCTCCAGATGCACGTCAAATCCAAGCTCCTGCATGTTCTCAAGCGATTTTGGGAAATTCCTGTCCAAAACGTAACTTGCAGACGCATACACGGAGCGGCCTTCTCCTCGCTGAAAACCTACAGCAACAGGGTATGAATCGGAAAATGTGAAAATATAGATGCAGTCGGAATCAATTTCATCGCTGTCAAAAATTGAAGAAGCCGAAACAAACTGTGACGCAGTAATTCCAAAGGAAGTGGCATTATCGGCATAGACGTTCCAGATTGACGGGAGCGCAAAAAAGACTTTTCTCTTCAAGTCATTCCACAGTTCCGGGGACAAGCTTTCCTTTGTCGAACCGTCCGACCCAAAGTTTGGCATTCCAAATTCCTCAATCCCCGACAGGTAGCTTAAAACAAAATCTGAGTAATCGCCTGAAAGACAATAGACACAAGTCAGATTTGAAATGTCGCCGGAACCAAGCTCCTTTATTTTTTCAAAGAAAACCGAATTGGCGGATGAACCAATAAACATGGTTATATAGGCTTCGCTGTTCGCCTTTTCTTTCATCAGCGCGATAAGCGAAAGTCCCTGTTCGACAAGCGTCTTCTCTTTTTCCGCTGGCTTTGCAAACGTACAGACCGGAAAAATCAAAAGCAATGCCGACAAAATCAGTATCAGTTTCTTCATTTTACACCTCCATGCATCGGTGAAATCAACGTTCCCATCGCACATCTAAAATCTACAGGATTCAGAAAAAGATTGCAAGAAAAAAAATACCCCGCCGGAAAAATCCAACGGGGTCTGCCTCATTCGACCAAAGCCGAACCAGCTGAAATCAAATTACAGAGAAGCGTGGCAGGTGCGTGCGATAACGTCATCCTGCTGTTCCTTTGTAAGGTTGATGAAGCGGACTGCATATCCAGAAACGCGGACTGTGAAGTTTGCATATTCCGGCTTCTCCGGGTGTGCCTGGCAGTCCTTGAGCTTTTCAACTCCGAACACGTTTACGTTCAAGTGGTGCGCTCCAGTGTGTCCAGACTCCGGTCCAATGTCGAAGTATCCGTCCAGAACGTTCACAAGGTTGTCGATTCTCTCGTTCTCGTCATGTCCCAGCGCGCTTGGGTTGATTGTCTGTGTATTTGAGATACCGTCCAATGCGTAGTGGTATGGAAGTTTTGCGACAGAGTTCAGAGACTTGATGAGACCCTTTGTTTCCGCACCGTATGATGGGTTTGCTCCTGGTGAGAATGGTGCGCCGGCTGGACGACCGTTTGGAAGAGCTCCAGTTGCCTTTCCGTAAACCACGTTTGAAGTGATTGTGAGGATTGATGTTGAAGGCTCTGCGTTGCGGTATGTCGGGTGCTTTCTGATCATCGTCATAAACTCTTTGAGGAGGTTCACAGCGATTTCGTCAGCGCGGTCATCATCCTGTCCGTAGCGTGGGAAGTCACCCTCAACAGTGAAGTCCTTGACCAGAGTAACAGTGTTGATTACGTTTCCGGCCTTGTCCTTAACCTCGACCTTCTCGCGGTTGACATGGACCTTTGCGTACTTCATGGCTGAAAGTGAGTCAACAACGTGTGAGAATCCAGCGATACCAGTCGCGAATGTTCTCTTCACATTTGTATCCTCAAGGGCAAGCTCCTCAGCCTCGTAGTAGTACTTGTCATGCATATAGTGGATTGCGTTCAAGACGTTTACATAAACATCCGCCAGCCACTCAAGCATTGCCTTATACTTGCGGACGACCATCGGGTAGTTGGAAGCATCGATAACGTCATCGGTGATTGGCGCGTACTCAGGTCCAATCTGAACGCCCTTCTTGAGCCCCTCATCAAGACCACCGTTGAAAGCGTAGAGAAGTGCCTTTGCAAGGTTTGCACGCGCTCCGAAGAACTGCATTTCCTTACCGGTCTGTGTTGCAGAAACGCAGCAGCAGATTGAATAGTCGTCACCCCAGACCGGGCGCATAACATCGTCGTTCTCGTACTGGATTGAAGATGTGTCGATAGAAATCTTCGCGGCATACTTGCGGAAGTTCTCCGGAAGTCTCTTTGAGTAGAGGACCGTCATGTTTGGCTCAGGGCTTGGTCCCATGTTCTCAAGCGTGTGGAGGAAGCGGAAGTCGTTCT
>DGGQ01000199.1 GCA_002392275.1 Treponema sp. UBA3870 | reverse complement strand
TCAGCGGTTCTTTAATATATTCGCCATAAAAAAAGTTAATGCTGGACTTGTTGCAGAGCAACGGGATAAGATGTTATTATAGGGTAGAGATTGACGGAGATTTTTAGGATGACAAAACGACAGAAAGTGGCGGTCACATTAAACGCATTGATTTTTGGTACGACAGTTTTTGCAACGGTCAGCATGATTGTCGGGTTCTACTTTATGGGCGACGTGAAGTTTCTTTCGGAGAGCAATTTCCATGCGTTCAAATATTTTACGGTGGACTCGAATGTATTTGCGGGTCTTGTCGCACTGGTCTTTTTGATTTATAAACTTTCGCCATCGGGAAAAAGAAGCACGAAACTTCCGATGGTGCTTTATGTTTTGAAACTTGCGGCAACCACCGGCGTAACCCTGACCATGATGGTGACTGTTTTTTTTCTTGCACCACATTCAACGACAACATATTTTGCCTATTTTATGAACTCAAATTTTTTCATGCATCTTGTGACTCCGCTTCTGTGCATAATCAGCTTTGTGTTTTTTGAGCCTGCGGAGAAACATCCGTTCGCGCTTACTTTTGCCGGAATCATTCCGATGTTGCTTTATGGATTTTATTATATCCCGAACATTCTGCTCCATCTGGAAAATGGAAAAACATCGCACGACTATGACTGGTACGGATTTTTGGGCGGCGGTGTGAACACAATCTGGTTTGTCGTTCCGCTTGTTGTGGCCGTGACCTGGGTTTTTTCAATCCTGCTCTGGGTGCTGAACAAAAAGATTGCAAGGTGAGAGGACGCTGAGCAGGAAAAAAAATGACCATGAGAAAAATCCCTGTAATCCTTATGGCATCCATTTTGACTTTCACTCTGGTGTGCTGCTCAAAAAAAATCGAAACGGAATTTCTCGACTCAAAAGACCTCTATCTTGCGTGGAAGAATTTCAACGACAAAAAAGATGCCGACTCATGCATGGACTTCATTGAAAAACTTGAAGAATTCGAGCCGGAATCATTCGAGTCATATCCAGAACTTAGGGAGGAGACAAATGAGCAGATAAAGACCTGCCTTGTAGAAGCAAAAAAAATCCTTGCGATGATTGAAGGCGGAGAACAGAATCCATTTTTGATTTACGAGTCAGGGCGGAACATAAACCTGAACATGCTGTCGTATCTTTATAATCAAAACTATGCGCTGGAGGGAACCCACCAAAAACTTTTTGACTATTTTGTGTGGCTTATTGTTACAATCGCCTTGGCCAGCGTAATACTTATTTTCCTGAACACCCGTGAAGTAAAAAAGCGTGCCGTTGAAAACTACATCTCCGTAATCTACGAGAAGATTGGAGTGAGCGACCGCACCGAGCTTGTTGCAAAGTACGGTCAGTAATCAGCGGCAGATTATTTTATGAGCCTTATGTTGTCCACATAAAAATGAGACTCCTTCATCAGAATCTGTCCGTTGTCGCTTGTCACGGATATGCGTCTTACATCGCCGAGCATTTCGCTGTACTCCGAAAGATCAAAGACCATCGTGTGCACTCCGGGGGGAAGAGAGTCCGAACCAAGGCTGCACCATTTCCAAGAGTCGGTCGCCTGAATTACCACCGCGATTTTGTACGTGTAGTTTTCTGGATTGTAGAAATCCATCGCAAGATAGCGTGACCCCGACAAATCGTTCGTTCCGTCATAAAACCATATTGCAGATTTTGTGGAGCTTGCGTCCATCACGTCCATCGTCATCTCAAGCGAATGTGAGCCTTCCGATGCCCAGTCCTTTGAAATGTTCGCCCCTGTGGAAATCTTCACGGTTCCGTACTGATCCCAGTCGAATCCCGCCCAAATCCAGTAGTTGCCTTTTTCAAATCCGTCGAAAACTTCTACGTTCCCTTTCGGAAGTTCAACATCAAGCTGTGCGAAAACTGCGGTGGCGGAAAAAATCATCAGCGCAAAAAAAACAAAAAACCTCTTCATAAAAATCACCTCCTACTCGACCTTGAATTTGTTCATCGCATCCCGGAGCCGCATTATGCTCTCAAGGTTTTTGTCCACGCAGGACTTTGCGTTTCTGGAGAATGTGCCGATTGAATCCGTCTTTTCGGTCATGTTCTTCACGTTGTTGTTCACTGAGCTTGTCATGTTCGCAATCTGGTCCATCTCAAAAGAAACCTGTTTGCTTCCTTCCATCATCTCGTCTGAATCACGCTTGACCTGCTCCGTTATCCTGTTGATTGACTGCATCAGCTGAAGCACCTGTTCTCCGCCTTCGTTCTGGCTCTTCATCTCCTTGTCAATAACAAGCTCCTGCTCGCTGACCATTTTTGTGAGAGTGAAAATAGAACTGAACTGGCTCTGGACTTTGCCGGTGGATTCGGTGACGCTTTGGATAAGATCCTGGACCTCCTTGATTTCCTTTTGGATTTTTGTTCCCTGTGAGCTTGACTCCTCCGCAAGTTTTCTGATTTCATCCGCGACCACCGAAAATCCCTGTCCGCTTTCGCCAGCATGTGCCGCCTCGATTGCTGCGTTCATGGCAAGAAGGTTTGTCTGGCTTGCGATGTTCTTTATGACAGCCGACGCTTCCTTGAGGTTTTTCGACCTGTCCTGAATGTTTGTTGAAAGCTCCGCCATGCTGTTGATTAAAGACTGTCCCAGCTCGGAGGCATTTTCAAGCATGTTCATGGATTCCCTGTTTTTTTCAAGGATTTCCGAAACGTTCCGTATGTTCTCCGTCATCTGCTCGACCGAACTTGCCGATTCCGTAACGCTCGAAGCCTGTTCGTCAATGTTCTCGTTGAGTTTTTCAATGCTACGTACAATCTGCTGCACAACCGAAAGTGCTTCCTCAACGCCGGTCGCATGATCCTGCATCTGTGACTGGATGGACTCTATGCTCGATGTGATGTCCTCAACAGCCATTGCGGTCTGGCTCATGGAATCGTTCAGGTCGTTTCCAATTTCCTCCATCTCCTCGCTGGATTTTTTCACGTCCTTGATTGAGACAGAAAGTTTGTCCATGGTCTTGTTGAAACTTTCGCACATCGCCCCGATTTCGTTGTTCTGGTTTGCATGGAGCCGAACAGTCATGTCTCCGTCGCCCTCACTGATGTTCTGCAATGCGTCCACAGTTGTTTTGAGCGGCTTTGTGAGCCTTGTTACGACGACATATACAATCAGTATGACAATTACAATCTGAATTACGAACGCTATGATTATAATCCAGATTGTCGCCCACGCGCTTTTGTTGATGCTGGACTCTGGAGTGACCGACACAAGAAACCATGCCTCGCCGGTTCTGTCCACCTGCGTCTTTATGATTGTGACAAAGCTCTTCACTCCGTCAACTGTTCCGGTAAAAGTCACAGGCGAATAGTCAATCCGCGAACCGATTTCCTCACCGGTTTTTGGATCGATAACCGGAATGGATACGGTTTCAAAATATCTGCTCAGTTTTTTGTCCGACATGAACTTGCTTGTCCGTCCCACCTCGCTTGCATCGCTTGAAGCTAGAACCGCGCCCGATGAAGTGAAGAACTGGCACTTGCTTCCATCAAAAACCGAGCTTCCGTCCATCAGTCCGTCAAGTCCCGAAAGAACGATGTCCACACCTGCGACTCCCGACCGCTGTCCAAGTGAATTGACGATTGGCGAAAAAACTTTTGCGGTAAGAACTTTCTCGCCGTCCAGAGTCGTAACCACAGGTTCGCTGATAAACGTGGCTGGTGCGTTTGCGCTCTCCTCAATCTGCTCGACCGTGAATTCAGAAACAATGTCGTTTTTGATTCTTCCGTTTTTGTCACGGATGTAATGGATTTTCATCTGGCCAGTTGGATTGTCAATCTTGTCCGCCCTCAAACTGTCCTTGTGGTCGAACATGTCCGGGAGCCAGTATGCCCATGCTGAATCCATCGTGGAGGATTTTACCATGGCACGCACAGACTGTTCCGCAGCGGACTGCCTCTGTTTTTCAGGGATTGCCCATGTTCCGCCCAGCATACCCGACAGAGCCTCCGCCGAGTGAAGATTTTCGGACATCGTTTTTTCAAGCGCGTTCCCCTTTGTCAGTGACTGGGTGATTATGCTTTTTGTAATCTGATTTTTGTTCGACTTCAGGACTGCCCGCCCGATGATGAAGGTCATCACGATAGAAACGGCGACCATTCCCAAACCAAGGGAAAGCACAAGGCTTGTTCTAATAGAAGATTTTGAAGAAGATTTTCTTTCCATAAAATACAGTTCCGAATATGAATCACTCTTTCGAGCCGTCTTTTAAAAACCTCTCCAATATTATTCTACCATCATTCCAAATAAATTTCAAATATCTTGTGGTCTTCTGGATTTTTATTCGTGAGGATAGGGTGGTGATTGCAGTTTTGGAAACTCGCTGATTTTGTGATATAATCAGATTGATGGAATCTAGAACCTATATTGCAATTGATTTGAAATCTTTTTACGCCTCCGTGGAATGTCGCGAGCGTGGGCTGGATCCGTTGACGACAAAACTTGTTGTTGCGGACAAAAGCCGGACGAGCAAAACAATTTGTCTTGCCGTGAGTCCCGCGTTGAAGGCCTATGGACTTTCTGGTAGAAGCAGACTTTTTGAAGTTGAGGCAAAGGCTCGCGAAATCAAACGTCGGACAGGAAGGGAGCTTGAATATATTGCTGCCGTTCCACGAATGTCTCTGTACATTCAATATTCCACCCGAATCTACAATGTGTATTTAAAATATTTTGCTCCAGAGGACATCCACGTTTATTCGATTGACGAAGTTTTTATCGACGCAACATCCTATCTTCCGTTTTATAAACTGAGCGCGCGGGAACTTGTGGCCCGGGTTATCCGTGATGTCCTTTCTGAAACGGGAATTACTGCTACTGCCGGAATTGCTCCAAACTTATATCTCTGTAAAATTGCGATGGACATTGTTGCAAAACATGTTTCGCCAGACAAAGACGGTGTGCGGATTGCGGAACTTGATACTGCCTCTTACCGGAAACAGCTTTGGAACCACAAGCCCATAACTGATTTCTGGCGGATTGGAAAAAAGACGGCGCAGCGTCTGCAAAAATATTTCATTCACACAATGGGGGATGTCGCCCGGCTCTCTTTGAAAAATCCAAATTTTCTTTTTAATGAATTTGGAATCGACGCGGAGATACTGATTGACCATGCCTGGGGAATTGAGCCTGTTGGTATGAAGGAAATCAAAAGTTACAAATCAGAAACAAAAAGTCTTGGAAGCGGACAGGTTTTGCATGAGCCATACAGTTTTGAGAAAACAAAAATTATTGTGCGAGAAATGGCAGAACTTTTGGCTCTTGATTTGTTCAAAAAAAATCTTGTCGCCGCGGCAGTGACTCTCCAGATTGGCTATGATATTGAAAGTCTCAAT
This sequence comes from Treponema sp. UBA3870, assembly GCA_002392275.1. GTDB lineage: Bacteria > Spirochaetota > Spirochaetia > Treponematales > Treponemataceae > Treponema_D. Next base: position 7,953 of record DGGQ01000199.1, on the reverse strand, counting down.
CAAAATGATTTTGATGGAGAGATTGTTCGTGATTATTATGGACGTGAAGTTCCAAAGCCAGCCCACGGAACTTGTTCATTCAATACGGAAACCAATTCTTCCAGAACAATTGTCGAGGCAGCTGTTTCTCTTTTTGAAAAAATAGTGAACCATAAATGGCTTGTGCGTCGAGTGAACATCAGCGCGAACAACACCATCCCGGTGGACCGGAGGGAGCCTGGGCTTTTTGATGAGCTTGAAGAGAGTGATGGTGGTCTGAATCACCAGAAGGAGGACAGTCTCCAAAAGGCCCGACTTGAAATCATAAAAAAATTTGGAAAGAATGCAATTTTAAAAGGCATGAATCTTGAGGATGGAGCAACAACCCGCGACCGAAATAATCAGATTGGAGGACACAAAGCATGACGCAAGAAAATAATTATGATGACATAATCAATTACGAATGGAGCATTGAGTCCCTGAAAAAACGTATGCCGCTTAATCAAAGGGCAAAAATTTTTCTTCCGTTTGCTGCACTGGCTGGCTATGACGAGGCTTTGCAGGAAACATTGCGTGCTGCGATTGCGGATATGCAGACTAAAACTTGCAGTGTGGATGACATCTAAAACTTTCGTTACACAATATAATTTTGTGCCTGCCTGTCGAACATCTCACGGTATCTTCCGTTTAGTTTCATAAGCTCGTCGTGAGAACCTTGTTCTTTTATCGCTCCATTTTCAAAAAGATAGATTCTGTCTGCCATTCTTGTCGTTGAAAGTCTGTGCGAAATAAAAATGATTGTGTCGTTTTTCGCGTTCTCTATCAGATTTTTATTCAGCTTGTATTCCGAAACAGGATCAAGCGCCGAGGAAGGTTCGTCGAGTATTGAAATCGTCCGCTCTCCGTCGTTCGCAAATATTCTGGAGATTGCAATCTTCTGGCTTTCTCCACCGGAAAGATTCGTTCCCTCCTCGTTGAATTCTTTTGTCAGCTGCGTGTTGATTCCGTTCGGAAGCTTGGAGAGTTTTTTCCCGAAATCCGCTTTTTCAAGAGCCGCAATTATTTTTTCACTGTCACTTTCGGTCGCTTTGTGCATCAGAACATTTTCGGCAATAGACGCTGCGTAAATGTTATAGTCCTGAAACACCGCTCCAATTTTTTTTCTGTATTCATCCGTCGCATATTCACGGATATCGTGTCCGCCATATTTTATGCTTCCGTCCGTAACGTCGTAGAGGCGCATCAGAAGTTTTACGAATGTGGTTTTCCCGGCACCGTTTTCTCCGACAATCGCAATTTTTTCTCCCGGATTGATTGTCAAAGAAATTCCGCTCAGTGTATTTTTTTCGGAATTCGGATACCTGAAACTCATTTTCTCAAGGACAAGTGGCTGCGATTCTTTTTCTGGAACAAGGCCGTCCGCTTTTTCGATTACAGGTTTGTAGTCGAGCATGGTTCTAAATTTTTCCGCATACTGACCAATCTGCTGGAAATCCACAAGGCAAAAATTTATTTCGTTCAGATTTCCCCTTATGTAGTTCGACGCATTGTTTGCCGATGCAACATCTCCAAGCGCAATTGATTTTAAAACCAATGCAAGATATCCAAGATATGCCGGAACAGCAAAAAATGAAAACACAGTAAAAACAGAGACCCAGTTCAAAATTGAAATCCATGTGAGAGCGGGAGCGTATTTTTTTCCTGCGTTTATTGATTCGTCCAGAGCTTCGTCAAATTGATTTCGGAGCGGAACTTTTACATCGGTCAGCTTACATTCCTTTGCGTATTCCGGTTGATAAAAAACCCGTTTTGAATAGTCAGCCTTCCGCAACGCTTTTTTGTTCGCAATGTCCCATTGATATTCAAGACGCTCGATTTTAAATCTGGTGAGAAGATTGATTGTGAAACCTGCGACAGGAAAAATGGCAAGCACCGGGTTGATGCTGAAAACCATCGTGGAGGCAATGACGAGTGCCACAATGCCGCCAAGTATTTTGCTCACAATCGTTACGGATTTTTCTATCATGGCATCGGCGTTGTTTGCGACAATCACATAAGTGTCGTAGTAGTCGGGATTGTCGTAATAAATCAAATCCATGCGGCTGTTCTTTTTAATAAGATCGCGCTGGATGATTCCGCTTAGTTTTATCATCTTTGCCTTTGACCATTCGTCTATCATTTCGTTTGTCCAGTGCCGGCAGGAGACCAAAACAAATGAGATGCCAAGGACAATCAGTATTTGTGTAAAAGTTGCATTTCCCATGAGTCCACTTATTATCATTCTCAAAACAAATGTGTCGTTGACTGCGCGCAAAGTTTTTGAAAGCACGTACAGAAAAATGATTTTCAAAACAAGAGACCTGTCGTAATGTGCCGCATATTTAATCATAAAGACCGTGTTCTGTATCATCCGTTTTACAGAAACCGTATTTTCTTTTTTATTTTTTTTACTCATAATAAGCCTCTGTTCCCCTGAGCATTTCTTCGGGGATGCTTTCCTGATAGTTTTCCGCCTGAAGCATAAACATTTCGTGATAGAATCCCTTCAGTGCCATAAGCTCATCGTGGGTTCCGCGCTCAACAATTTTTCCGTCCTTCATCAAAAATATTTTGTCCGCCATTCTAGCTGATGAAAGTCTGTGCGAAATGAACACGACTCCTTTTCCTTCCGAAAGTTTCATCATGTTGTTGTACATGTTGTATTCTGCAAGCGGGTCCAGAGCGGATGAAGGCTCGTCAAGAATCACCATGTCGGGGTTTTGCGCGAAGACTCGTGCGATTGCAATTTTTTGTGCCTGCCCACCGGACGGAACGAATCCGCTTTCATCAAACTCACGGCTGATTACGGTGTCAAGTCCGTTTGTAAGTCCACGGTGGTTTATGTCAAACTGTGCATTCAAAAGAGCCTCACGAACTTTTGTGTAGTCATTTTCATTTTCCGGTCTGCGCATCAAAACGTTTTCCGAAAGAGTCATTGCGAATACCTGCAAATCCTGAAACACAGTTCCGAATCTTTTTCTGTATGAGTCCAAATCAATTTCGTTTATGTCGAGTCCGTTGATTAAAATTTTTCCGTCATCGACAGGGTAGAGTCCCATAACCAATTTTATGAGCGTTGTTTTTCCCGCACCGTTGTATCCGACGACCGCAAGTTTTTCACCCTTGTTCCATTTGAAACTCATGTTCTCGATTGTCGGTTTCTCCGCGCCTGGATATGTGAACGTAAGATTGCAAAGCTCCACCGAAACGATTTCGTCGATAATTGTTTTTGACTTTTTTTCTTCTCTGTCCTGCTCCAAAAAATCTGCAAGGTTCTGGAACAACTTTGACTCGTTGCTTATGAAGATTCTGTTTTCGACTGCGGCTTTGAGCTGGTCTGTTGAAAATGCCATTGCCGTAATCATTGCGACATAGCTTGAAAGGTCGGTGACATTTCCGTACTTGACTTTGAACGCGACATAAAGGTATGCGAAAATTCCTGCGAGTATGGAATAGCTTCCCTTCATCAAAAATGCATAGAAAGCAGATTTCATTCTGTATTTCAATGAGACGCGCTCCATGCTGTTTACGGCCTTCTCCTGTTTTTCAAGCATAAGCGAGTTGATGTCGAAAAGCCGCACTTCCGCAGCATATTTTTTTTCGTAGTAGACACGCTTTACATAATCAGCAATTCGTTTGTCGCGCGTTATGGTTTTTTCTCTATCGTAATTTGCCTTTGCGTTTTTCTTTCCAAAATACAGGCTCACAAAAATTGGAATCACCATGAAAATGAGAAGAGCGGGATCCACAGTCACCACAACGACAAGCGACATTATCGTTGAAAAAATGTTTCCAATGAACACTCCTGTTTTGATTGCAATGTTTATTGAGCTTTCAACGCATCTGTCCAAGGCCCGCGCATAACGGTCGTAAAAATCCGGGGACTCAAAATCCTTTAGCTCCAGTCGATCCGAAATGTCCATCACGCGGTGGAAAATCTGCCGGTAGATTTCGGGGGTCTTTATTTTTCGGTATGCCTCGTACCATCCGCAGATAAAATGGATTACGACATGGAGGGAGCAGGCAACAATCAAAAAACACAACAGATTTTTGTACGATATGTTTCTTTCGATGCAGTTGAAAATATATTTTGTGAGATATACAAAAAAGAAAACGTAGAAAACCTGTTCTATAGAATTTTTGAACAGAGTAAAAATCAGAAGTTTTTTATCTGCCTTCCATACCTGCTTTAAAGCGTACATCAGATTTTTTAATGGCGTGTGTTTTCGTTTCATTTTTTATCCAAGCTGTCCGGGTAGTACAAGTTTTTCTTTGTAAGGAAATTTTGATTCGTACTCTTCAAAAGCTGCGGGATTTTCCTCCGCGACAAAGTATCCCTTGGGTGGATGGTAGGTCGCCTCAATTCCGTCCATGTATCCGTCAATCAGTTCCTGCGCAAGAAAATATGGGACTTCGGAATCCTTTGGCTCGCAGTGGTAATGGATTTTATGTTTGCTCGCAAAATCAAATCCAGCGTGGCGATAAAAATTGATGTTGCCTTCCATGCATAGAAAACCAATGCCCATGGATTTTGCCTTTTCAATTGAATAGTTCAAAAGTTTAAGGCCGTAGCCACGTCTCTTGTAGTCCGGGTGTATGCTGATTGGTCCGAACGTCCATACTGGAAATTTTTTCCCATCATCGAGAGTCAGTTCCGCTTTTGAGTACATCACGTGTCCGATTATTTTTCCGCCAAGTTCCATCACAAGCGAAAGCTCGGGGATAAAATCTGGATTGCTTCTGTAGCAGTGCAGGACATAATGCTCCGTACATCCTGGGTGATAGACATTCCAAAAAGATTCCCTCGTAAGATTTTCAACAATGTCCCAGTCCTGTTTTTCTTCAACTCTGATTAAATACTTTTGTTCCATAAATCACCTTGGAGATTTTTTATTTTTGAATTATGATTCCACCAAAATATTCCGGGTCTCCATTGATGTCTGTCAGGATGAAACCTCTGGTCATAAGCGGCACGTATGTTCCGTCCGCCTTTTTTGCTCTGTAGGTAATTGGGACAAGTTCTGCCGTATTGCTGAGTGCTATATCCACTGCCTCCCTGTAAATTTTGATGTCATCTGGATGAACCTGTTCCTGCCAGAAGCTGTCCGCATGGTACATATATTCCGAGCGCATTCCAAAATCATCAACGAGCGAAAGAGACCATCGTGAAAAATCATAGTGCATGTCATTCAGGTATACATATCCGCCGCCTGACACAGTGTATAATGCTCCGAAAAGACCGTCGAGCAGCCGTTTTCTTTCATCGGGAATCGGAACGTCTATGCGCTCAAGTTTTCTGAAGTCGTCCTTTATGCGCATTGCCTTCAAGTTTTTTTTGTTTTCATACATAAGTTGGTCTGCGCGTTCAAACACCTTGGAAAAACTGTCATCGGTCCCGGGGTCATAGAGTGCCAGACCTGTAGCAACAACTGGACCTGTGCGTGTGCGCCCGTTTGTGATTGTCTCTTCCCTCAGTTTTTTAAGAAGATATTCATGTCTTTCGTAGTCGCGTCCGCTTATGACAGCAACAAACTCGTCGCCACCGATTCTGAAAACTGGGCTGTGCATAAAGGCGTTGCAAATCATCCGGCTTGTCCTTTGGATTGACTCATCCCCGAAACTGTGACCGCGGGTGTCGTTGATATGCTTTAGGTCATTCATGTCGCACATAACGACTCCGAATGTAAAATCCTTTGACTCCGACTTTATCTTTTCGTCGATGGTTTCCGTGTATTCCTTGAATGCCTTTTTGTTCCTCACTCCGGTCAAATCATCAAGACGTGCCATCCGTTCTGCTGATTCCAGATTTTTTTCTTGCTCCTCTTTCTGTCTGAATTCCTCTTCAATGTTTTCAAGACAGCACAAAATATATTTTTTGTCATCGCAAAGATACGCACTGTGGCGCATGTGTATGATTTTCCCACCAACAATCAGCCGGTAGCCCATGGAATAAGTTCCGTTGTTGGAAAGCCGGTTCAACATCAGTGCCTTGTCATAGATTTGGTTCACAAGCTCAAGGTCACCCGGGTGAATGCATTTTTGGGCATTTCTTCTTGAGTCAGCAAAAAAGTTTTCACCCTCCTTTGGAATCCTCATCGACTCGAATTCCTTCATGGCAACAATTTCTGTATAGTGGCTTGTCTCTATTTCTACGTAATAAACGCTGTCGTAATGTTTTGTTAGAGTAAGTGCAATCTGGTTCAGTATATTTTCCTGATTATCCATTCTCCTCTCCCTGATTTTTGCAATAAAAACTTACCTAACTTAATAATATCTTATAATTTGATATAGTTCTAGGGAAATTTGCTGAATTTGCTACATTTAATTACAAGGGTAGGAATGCCGGATTCTGTCATCTGCAAACTTGTAATGTGGTGTTAGTGCCAGTAGAAAATCGCCACTCCGTGACAGGCTGAAATGACCAAAAACTGACAAACGAAAAAAGCCATTATCAAATTCGTTCAGCAGTTCCTGACAGTTTCTCGTAATTCTTTATATGGTAGAGAAACTCTAAATGGCGATTATTCAGTCCACTACAAATACAAATCATTCAAACATCTTTTGGATAATGCAGAACAAAGTAGGACCCATGAGAGATATTCCGTGCAGGATGAACTTGTTTTTTTGTTGGATGGACAATTGACTGCGCACCAAGTTTTTCTCCCGTTTGATTTTTTTTGCGACAATGATTTTCACCAGGGCTTTATAAAAGTTAAAGTTGTTGAATAAAAATACGGATTCATAACTCTGTCCGCCCCCAGAATCATCGGGATTGCACATAAGGAAAATAATCGTTGCCCCCTCAACCAACAAGTATATTATATAGAAGACAACACTACCGACCAAGGAGATCAACTATATGCAATGCACTGGATTGGGCAGCCTAATTTGTTGCGATTGATTTTTCGGTCGCACTGCATTATTCCTCCAGAGTTCCCAATCAATCAACGGAACGGGCCGTCAAGACTCGAAACGTTTTGCTGCATTTTTTTGCAAGACATGAAAGGTTTCGATTTTCGGAATGTCTCCCTAATACAGCTTCTCCCCAAGGAGTCTGGCCGCAAGACTTACTGCAAGGATAGCGGTCTGGTTTCTTATGTCAAGAATGGGATTTACCTCGACGATTTCTGCCGAGCGGACTTTTCCAGTGGTAGCGATCTCCTCCATCAAAAGAAGAGCCTCCCTGTTTGTCATGCCTCCTGGAAGTGGAATGCCTGTTCCCGGGGCGAACATTGGATCCAGAACATCCATGTCAAAACTTACGTGGATGCAGTCTATTTTTTTGAAGAACGCAAGAACCTGTCGCAAGACTCCTGCAAAACCGATGCAGTCTATGTCGCTCATGGTGAATACAGTGACTCCGGCTCTTTTCATAAGGATTTTTTCGCCGGGATCCAGGTCGCGTGTTCCGACGAAGCAGATGTTTTTCGGATCAACCTTCTGCCCCTCGAAATAAAGGTTAGTGAGTTCGGGAAGCCCCAGTCCAGCCGATGCAGCAAGACATTCGCCGTGTATGTTTCCAGAAGGGCTTGTTTCGGGTGTGTTGAAATCTCCATGCGCGTCAACGTAGAGGACTCCAAGACTTTTTCCTTCCTTTTTGACTGTGGCCGAAAGTCCCGCAAGTGTTCCAAGAACTATTGAATGGTCTCCGCCAAGCACCAATGGAAAATCACCGGCGGATGAAATTGATTCGACCTCGGATGCAAGTTTGGTACATGCGTTTGCTATTGGAGCAAGGAATTTTGCTTTCGGATTTCCCGGCTCCTCGTATTCCTGTGTGCTTGCCCTGAAAATGTTCGCATGTTCGAAAGTCCTGTGTCCCAGCGACTCAAGTTTTTCTTTTATTCCCGCAAGTCTGATTGCCGATGGTCCCATATCCGAGCCATGTCTGCTTGCCCCAAAATCAAGAGGCATTTCCAAAATGTGAACGTTCAT